>CAZOXV010000009.1:0-15753 GCA_964583935.1 uncultured Methanosarcinales archaeon
TCTGAAGGACCACATTCCTTATCATCATATTCTATCTCATCGATACAACACTCGTGAGGACATGGCTCAAGATGGCACTTGTTATTTATACAATTCCCATCATTAACACAATCTTTTGGCAAATATCCATCTGATTCCGTGCAACACTCATAAGGACATTCTTTTTTCACGCATTCAAAATTAATACTGCAAGTAAGATAATCTTCATCGCAAGACTTTTCTTTATACAAATTTCCACTACAACACTCATAATGCTCAGGGCATTGAGGAAGTACACAAGCAGTACCCTCACATTTAGCTAATCCAGGACAAAGCTTATCTTCATATTCCGTATCAACACAACATTCGTAGGGACAAGGTCCAGACGTTTGTGAATCAGCAAGTTCAACTACATATTGGACAGCGAGAACCATGAGAAAACCCAACAATATAACTGCAAGTGCAACACCTGAAAAAAGAATCAATTTTTTCTTTGTTATTCTCTTTGAATCACTATAGTAAACCCCTTCAAAACCCTCTAAAATAAAATCATTGTTATCATTAATTTTTTTCTTGTCAAGCTCTTTTGACAACTGTTTATGCCTATCTCTATTCCCAACATGATAAAAAAGAGATGTGAACATTTTAAATTTATGTTCAAAAAAAAGAAAGAACTTTCTAAAGAGAGAAGAAATAGTATTATTCTCAGAGGCAATCGCAGAATTATCATCACCTAAGACAGGATAATGTTTCAGTTCCTTCTCAAATTCCTCTTTTTCTTTCTTACTCTCAGCAGAGATGTCTTTAACATCAATCATATCTTCATCTGAGGTATCCTCTGGTTCTTTACCACGTCCCATGAAACAGCAGTATTTGAATCATTATTTATATTTTATGATAATAGTCGCAAACTCCCAACAAAAGATTATTAAAACATAAGAACAAAAACAGATATTATCTTTTATAATACTAAAAGAGGTGGCTCGTATCACAGCAATAAAATCAATAAATGCAAGACAAATTCTAGATTCAAGAGGAAATCCCACAATAGAAGTTGATGTAAAAACACAAAAATCACTGGGTAGAGCCATTGTTCCAAGCGGAGCATCAACAGGAATATATGAGGCACATGAGTTAAGAGATAAAACAAAGAAGTACAATGGGAAAGGTGTAAGTAAAGCAGTAAATAATGTGAATAATAAGATTGCTAAAGAACTAAAAGGAATGGATATTTTTAATCTATCTGGAATTGATAAAAAGATGATTGAGCTCGATGGCACAAAAAACAAGAAGAAACTCGGTGCAAACGCAATTTTGGGTGTCAGCATGGCTTGTGCAAGAGCAGGTGCTGCAGAAAAGAAAACACCACTCCACAGGTATCTTGGAAACTCAAAGATTTTGCCGATACCATTCTGCAACATAATAAATGGGGGAAAACACGCAGGTGGGGCATTGGAGATGCAAGAGTTCATGATTGCACCTGTAAAAGCAAGAAGCTTCTCGGAAGCAACAAGAATGGTCGTAGAAACATATCATGAATTAAAAAGCATTATCAAAAAAAAATATGGAACATCAGCAACTAATGTAGGAGATGAAGGTGGCTTTGCTCCTGACATAGATACTGCAGAAAAAGCTCTCAGCATGATTACTGAAGCAATAAAAAGGGCGGGATATGTAGGAAAAATCAAGATTGCAATGGACCCTGCATCATCAGAGTTCTATAAAAATGGGAAATATCTGACGAAAGGACTTGATTTCAAAAAGATGGCTGCATATTATTCAAGGCTCTCAAAAAGATATCCCATAATATCTATAGAAGACCCGTTCGAACAAGATGATTTTGATGCATACAGTTATTTCATGGAGAAATATCAAAGTACAACTTTAAAAAAACTTCAAGTTGTTGGAGACGACCTTCTCGTAACCAATGTTGACAGAATTAAACTTGCACAAGATAAAAAACTTTGTAACGCCTTGCTCTTGAAAGTAAACCAGATTGGAACACTAACCGAAGCAATCTCAGCTGCAAAACTCTGTATGTCAAAAGGATGGAATGTAATGGTTTCACATAGGTCTGGAGAAAGCGAGGATTCTTTTATCGCGGACCTTGCAGTTGGTTTAGGGACTGGACAGATCAAGCTCGGAGCGCCATGTAGGTCAGACAGGACATCAAAATATAATCAATTGATAAGAATAGAAGAAGAGCTAGGAAAGAATGCAAAATATCCTAAGAATATGTTTGCATAATCCAAATCAACGTGGCAATATTTTATATATGGATTAAGATTTTCCATAGTCATGCAAATTTTCTCTCAGAAAGTAAAGATAAGCCTTAAAAACACATTACCAACGTACTTTCTAATATCTTTATTTACGCTATTTTTCCTAGCTCCTGGAACAACAATGACAAACTTTTCTCGATTTGGAGAGTCAATATTATCCAAAATCTTCTTCTCACTAGCGTTCAATCTACTATATCTCATCCCACAGTTCACAGGAATATTTATTGGATTACATTTACTAAAGAAAAAAGGTACCTCAAATGTAACACCTGAAAAAGCAAAATGGTTTTTGAGAATTCCTGCACCTGTTACAGTAATTACAACAGGAATATTAATTGCAGTATATTTTATGATGGGTTTCTTTCCTCAAGATGTAGATGTAAGGAACCTATACATTATATTGATGATAATAACATCATTAAATCTTATGTTCGCACTTGTGATGACAATAAACATTTATGCAGTTATGAAAAATAAAATGAGAAAAATTGGTGATAAAAAATAGAAATTAGTTTTGTTAAGGATAAGATACCCGAAGAAGCATATAGACTTCTTTCCGAGCATATAAAAGAACTCAGGCCATGTCAAGAGAAATCGATAAATGCAGGACTATTCGATGAAAAGAATCTTTTAGTGTGTACACCAACAGCATCAGGTAAAACGCTTGTTGCAGAGCTGGCATTCCTAAATAATTTGAAAGAAAGAAAAGGCAAAACAATATACATAGTGCCTCTGAAAGCTCTGGCCTCAGAGAAATATAATGAATTCAAAAAAAGATACAAAGGCATTGCAAGAATAGGATTATCAATAGGAAATACAGATTCAGCAGAACCATACTTGGAGAAATTTGATGTCATAATAACAACTTCAGAAAAATTTGATTCACTTATAAGACATCATACACCTTGGCTAACAAAAGTGTCAACTCTTATAGCAGACGAGATACATCTTTTGAATGATCCTGGACGAGGACCGACACTAGAAATCATAATAACACTGTTACGAAGTGTAATCAAGAATATACATATCCTTGGCTTAAGCGCAACAATTGGTAATCCTACAGAATTAGCAAAGTGGCTAGATGCAGAACCTGTGATAGACTATTGGAGACCCGTAAAATTATATGAAGGAGTTTACAACAACAGTAAAATATATTACAATGAATAAGAACAAAAAATAAACAAATATTCAGATATAATCATCTATGCTTTCTCCTGGCGCTCTGTATGGCACTAAAATTTTGAATGCATCTGGATTACCTGAGATAAGCTCATCAAGAAGGTCTCGCACTATATCCACCATACCTTCATATTCTGCAACCAACATAAGACAGTCTCTATTTGCTTCCTCATCCATTATATAATTACAAGAACCAGTAGTCACATTTCCTTTAGGAAGACAGACAAGCTGATCATCATTAAAAACGTATACATCTTCACAGTAATCTGTCTGACCAAGAGTCTCATAATCTAAATCTATACCTTCAAGACACCTCTTGCGAGAGCCATCCATAGGAAGCTTACCACAAAGATAGAAAGAAAAAGACGGATTATTTTCAAGAACAAGTTTGGCCATCTTATCAGTAGAAATGTGCTTTGAGTTGTGTGTTGATGTGACAGTTGCATTCCCTTCATATTCCATGAAGACATCATCAGAAGTATTATCCAGATTAATTATATCTATACCATCTCTAGTTTGTGGAGATGTTTCGTTAGAACCTGTCTCATTAGAACCACTATCACTTTCTGTAATATCTGAAGGAGATGAGAGAGAAACAGGAATGGAAGTTGATGCTGACTTCTCATGATAATCTGCTCTAATTCTAATGCTATATTCGCCTTGCACAGCCTCGCTTGGAACCAGTAACTCTTCTTGAAAATCTATATTACCACTAACCATCCTTCGTGAAGATTTTTCTGCAATCGTATTTCCTGTTTTGTCAGTCAAAGAAGATTGAAAGCTTATGTCAAGAGGATTTGCCCGGGATATCTCACCAGAGACAACAATGTTATATCTTATGTAATCCCCAATTTGGTTCTGTTCATTAGTAATCCTTTCAGCTCTCAGTGAAATATCTGGAACTCCCGATGATTCTCCAATCTGTATCAGGAAAAAAAGTAGTGTGGAGAAAATACCAACAAACAGAAATGCAGCTACGATAAGGCGCTTGTTCCTAGCACGTGAAGGCACAGAGACATTAATACTCTTTTGAACTTTTGACATATCATACCCTTTACTCTTAAGCAAAGATGAGATTTCTTTAGGACCATAGCCATGAGACAACAAAAGCCTTATGTAATCGTCAAGAAATTCCGCATAGAATAAAGAAATTGCTCTCTCTGCAATCTCTCTAGAGTTAGATCTTGATATCACAAAGTCCATAACCTGTGACATAGAATTATTTTGCTCAAGAAGCTGTCGCACATTAGGAAGAAGGTTCCTTGCATACGAATCAATAAATGAATTAACAGCACCATCAGCGGCTTCGGCACCCACACTATCAGAAAGAATCTTCTTTATCTGCGAAAAATTATATCCATTTTGCAGATGTTGTGTAATGATACCATTGTAGTCCATTTTAATTATAAAACACTATTTTTTTACATGTGAAAGGAGTCCCGGTAAAACCAGTTCCAGAGTAACCCAAAGCAGTAAGAACTTTTCTTAAGAGATTATCATCTTTAGTGATTCGAAACTCAATGCAAGCATACTCAAACTTTTTAGATGAAAGATATTCGAAATTTTCGGAACTTATCTCGGCATAACCACCCTCTGTCGGAAAAACTACAAGTTTATCTCTTGGGAGTCTTCCATAGGTTGCATAAGCCTGCATATTCTTAGGAGCAGAAGGATCATATTCCTCATAAAAATCATCATGTGTTGGCGCAAAAGCATCATCAGCAGGAGTACCATCAAGATTAGCAAGGAAAACTCTGTATTCTTCTCCCTCTATATTATGCACTTTCCAGCTTATTCTGTAATAGTTATTCTTCTCATCTAAATCATCACCCCAACCACCGCGTGAAATATAATCTGCCGCAATAGAGACATAAACGTTGTCACCGATGAAATTCTCATAGCCATCCCATTCTTCGCTGCATTCATCTTCAGAAAGGCCTAACGCTTCACACGCGTCTTCATCAGAAAGTTGGAAACCTTTCTTACAAACTTGATCTGTAAACCATTCAGGAGTACCTGGTATTCCATCAAAAACGGAATAAACAGTGCCAACAGCATTGTCACCAGACAAAACATTATTCCACATCATTTGAAGTGGTGGTAACTCAAACATCTGAAGAGCCCAATCAACCAATCGTAAACCATACCTTCCATAATCACAATCAGGATGCTGCCAAGATTTGCAATTTGATGGACATATACCTCTTGTGATATTAATCTCGGCAAGAGTATCTAAATCACAGCCAACTTCAGGAGCAACTGTACAAGTTGCAGTTCTCCCATCACTTAAAGTAACTATTTCCTCAATAGGTACGCCATGAAATTTATCAATATGCATGTTATGTTGTTCATCTTGGATTCTACTACCATCCTCTTCATAAAACACACATCTATAATCTCTTGCTTTACGACCACTATATTCTTCTTTGTTTGGGTCTTGTTGAGAACCCATGAGTACACAACGACAAGTAGGGTCTCCGAGTGGTTGTTCTTCAACATTAACAATACAGGGCGTGGTAGAACCTGGACACGTCCAAGTTGCAGGCTCACCAGGAGAAGGGAACTCTGGAATATCACTCTCAGCTAATTCGTCAGGTATACAAAAAGGGCGGCGAAAGTCCTCTGCATCATAAGCATAATCACTTTCAGAAGCAGGACCACAGACAGAAACTTCTTCAGGAAGCTTTTCACGAGTAGCAGAACAATCAGCACCAGAACCACCATTAAGACCTGGACAATGCCAGCTAACTGTAGTCTCCTTATCTCGAGGCGAAGGAAATTCTATATCGGCAGCAGCATCATTGTCTACACTAACTACGGGTTCCCCAAAACTACAGAAATCACCTCGAAAGCTTTCTGAATCATAAGCATAAGTTCCTACCGCAGCACCACAGTCATTAGGTTGAGGCTCTGAAGGAGGTGGCAATCTAGTGGCACGACACACAACACTATCACTCCCCCCATCTTGACCTTTACATACCCATTCAGAAGGACTCTCGGAAGTTGGATTCTCAGGTGAAGGTTCGGGCGTACCCTGTTCACAATATTCATCTGAGAAAGATTCAGTATAATCATACTCACCTATAGCATTTCCGCAGATTCCATCTACTGAAGGATCCACACATTGTCCATCAACATAATCTGTCCCAATAGGACAACAAATCCTATTCGTACTATCAACAAGATAGGTTCCTTCGGGACAACGTGGAGGATCACAATCTTCCTCACGGAGCATATTTCTTTTTTCAGGTATAGTATCCGGCCATCTTATCTCATAAGTACATTCTACATCTGCAGAAACCCCTACATAACCATTTGAACATCTATTTGGGTCAGAGGCAATATAACATAATCCTGGCGAAACAAAACAAACATCAGAACGTGGTGCACAACAAGAGTCTCGTATTTCAACATCGCTTATTTGTATTACTTCGTTTTGATTTACAATTCGAGTAAATTTTTGATTTGCAGGAGACAAGGGTTCCTCTACATTAGATTCACTGGCCGGTCTTGAACCAAAATTACATGAAATCTCGCATTCAACCTGATCCCCCACCATTCTAGCACCAGAAACAACAAGACCATCATCATAAGTTTCATCTAATTCACAACTAGCAATCAAGTCATTAGCATGAACAGGATGCAAAGCTAAAGAAAGCAATGCTATAGACAAAAATAAAAAGCATAAAAACAGTTTTCTCATTTTAATGCATACCTCACAACAATCATCATATATCTTCTTATCCAAGAAAATAAGACTAGACCCACCAAAATGGTCATCATGGTTTCAAAGTTTGAAGACAAACTTTGGAAGACAATAGTAGACATAACAAGAGAGTTGAATACAACAAGGATAATAATCCCTGAAAAAAGGAAAAAAGGAAACTTAGTAAAAAGAAGTCTGACAGATTCTCTAATGTTCTTCAATGCTTTTTTTTCACCAACAATCATATATCTGTTGTGAAGAATAGGCAATGTCCAAACAAAGAATATGAAAATTAACAAGTTTAAAATCTGCCATATTGGTTCAACTATTGTAAGCCTTATAGTATAAACTAGCAAAAAAGTGATTGCTGAAAATATAAAATTTTGTTTCAAGAACACCAAAAGATATACTTTGGAAAATTTTTTCTCGTGATACTTTACAGTCACATAGCCATTACAAATAGAGTAAACAAGCAATATTGAGAGATAAGTCAACAACATCAATCCAAGGGAAATGAAAAGTACAGAACCTTCCAAGAGAAACTTAGGTTTGTCTGAAAAAAATTCTATAGTACTATCAAGATCAGAGAAATATGAACTCAAGAAAAACGAGAATACAGATGTTAACATAAAGTAAGAAAATACAATTATTGCATCAGAAATAACAGATAAAAGGTTAATGAAGGAGGAGTCTATTATTGAGTCCATGAAAAGGGAAAACTGTTTAGAAAAAAAACTTTTGATTGAAGATGCAAAGCTACGGTTCTTTTCCTTTATCTTATCTAGATTTTTATTTTCATTCATCAATCTCACCAAATTCAGGCATAAACCTGTTAACATTTATGTGATCTGTGCTATATGATTCAAAATCCTTATGCCGCGAAGGTGGAGAAATATCTGGGACATAAAATTGTAAAGCCTCTGCATCATATATTTCTTCATCTATCTCCCAAATATAATTAATCTCACTAACAACCCATGAAGGCATATTTATTTCGGGTAATACATAAGAAGATAATTCGATAAAACAGAATCCATCCTCACCCACATCGCCATTTACGCAAACATATCTCTTCTCAGGAGGTATATTCAGTGCAGGACTGCCCGACATTATGTATGTTAGGGATATTTCATATTCACCAGGAATTAAACTCATAGAATGTAGAGTTGGACGGTCAAGATTATCAAGATCAGACAGTTCCATCTCACCTTCTAGGATATTTTGCAACGCATATCCTGCAATTTCATCGTCTACAGAATCTACAGAATCAGATAACAAAGAGACCATAACATCTGAGAAGTCATCATCAATAACTGAAGAGTTCCCTAGAACAAAAGTTTGAATAAGTGGAAAATCATCTCCCGCAGCATACGACTTTAGCTGAGAGATTTGCAATATCACTTGATCCATCTCACTAAGAGAATCAGAGCCGAAAGAAGCGAGATGATCCCTCTTGAAAACATCAAAAGGTATATCCACTGTTCTATACATTTCCATATCTGGAAGATCAGCATATGAACTATCCTCTCTGTTATTCCAATCAAAGACAGCGCTGTGGTACCCAGTCTTTCTCAATATGATTCTTCCTCCTGCAGCACAAAAAGGAAGCTTACCTCTAAATTTAGAGATTCCTCCACTTTCATATATTCTGTCTACAAAAACTTCAGAGCCACACGAATAATATACCATGACATCATTAATAGCACTTCCGTCATACTTGTCAACAACATCAAATTCAACAATCTTATCTACATATTGATTAACATCTTTGAAATCTACAAAGTCAGACTCCCCGGTTGTATGTCCAAACAAATCCCCATAATCGACTGTTGATGGAAGGAACGGCTCATTGAATCGTATGTTACCCTCCAAAGAAAAATAGAAGCAAAGACCTTTACCACCAAAAGATTCTTCTTCGCATATTCTAGCAATAACAGGATATGACATGTCGTAATTAAATCTGTATACTCGTACAGCTGCACCAAGTAATCTAGAGAAGATACCTGCAAAATCTGGCTCTGCAGAGTCAGGTCTCATTATTGACCCTCCAGAACCGACCTGAATGTATGGATTAGTATTCATAGGGTGCATAAAATTTATTGTGAAATCTATATAATCATCAGAAGGTTCAATTATATCTTGCATAGAGACTTCTTTGAAATTGGATTTGAAATTTTCATTTGCTGATGTGGAAAGTTCGAAATTTTGAGTGTACAATATCTGAAGTTTAGAAACTTTCGATAGAACATTACGCTTAATGAAATCATGGACAGGTTCTCTCATCCAATAATCTCCAGAAGAAGAGAATAATTCAACCTCATATGGAGGCGGCAACTCTCTACCAACACCAGAATAAGTGAAGATTGCCTCTAATACAGGACGCTCTAAGAATCCCGTCAAAGCCTGAGTACGGGAGACATCTGATGCAAAGGAATACATTCTTTTGAAAATAGTTGGAACTTCAACATAAAAATTTTCTAACGAATGAACAATGTCTACAGAAGAGCTTGCAGTAACTGGCATAAATGTATCTATCGACAAACCAGAATCAGTTATCATAATATCAACTTGAGGATCTTCTGAAGAAATTTCAAATCTGTCTGCGAAAAGCTTGAAGTTATCCAAACAAAAACCAAGGTTGGACTCAACATATCCTTCAAGCTGTTCTTGGATTGAATCAGAACCATCTGCCCTAAACAAAGGTGGTGATTTAGAACTGAAAGACTTTGAGTGCTCGTCATAATAGTACCAGTATGGAAGTTTATTTGGACCATCTACAACAACATCAGTTTTATGAGTTTCTGGTGAGAGGCGCATGCCATCAAGAGGATGTATATACCCACCGTTCTTAGAAATTATTTTCAATCCCTCGATAGAAGTTTGTTCGATGCAGTTTTGTACAAAAAAATTCAAGGAACGAAGCTCTGGAGACACATCAGTAACAAAAGAATCATCAATCAAGTTAGATTCCGACATCAGAAAAAAAGAGACGCCTGCAATAATAACAAAAATCATACCTGCCAGTATAAAAACCGTTACCTGCGCTTTCTTATTATTAATATTTTTGCTCATTCTCATTCAACTAAGTATCTGCAGATTCTAAGTACACATGATTCCAAAACGAAGAAGTGGAAGATGGACCACATTCACAATCTTCCAATAAATCGTCAAGTTCACCTTCAAATGATTTTACATTACTACAAACATCATTTCCGAACGAATCACCAATCACATCTTCTGTCTCGAAAAAATTTCTCACAGATTCTACAAGCATCCGTACATTTTCCACTGTATCAATTGAATCAAATATTGTCTTAGGGACTTGGCATGCAAACAAGAAGCCCATCTTATACTCTGGAACAAGACAACCCGATGCTTCGTCTGCGACATTTTCTGCAAGCCATAATTCATTCTGCTGAACATCACATCCCCATCTCCACACTCCTTGGACAACCAATGATGGGAGATTCTCAAATAGATTTAGTAAAGACTGTTTAATAGCTCGCAAGAGTCTCAAAGGACCTAATAACTCAAATATTGGGCCTACGGCTTTCCTACAGAAAACGTCATTTCTAGATCTCAAGCAATCAGCGGTTGTTTCGTGAGACATTAGACATTGGACATACGTACAATGCATCTGTCGATAAGTATTAAGATTTCTAATCACACCTGGCAAACAGAGAGTGAAAGCATTATAAACAATATTATCACTACTTATACTTGCAGAGAATAAATCTTGAGACTGGTCTGGTCTTTCATCGATAGGTCTACATTTACCATCAGATGCACAATATCTAAAATCTGAACAATCTTCATTAGAATCACAAGAGCGCAAACTAATTGAACCTATACCTTCTTGGGCACTATGACCCATCTGATTTAAGAAATCTTCACCACCTAAAAAATTACCAGACAAAGGAGACCACTCACTATTAAATACAGAGTCAACAGCGTTCTGGTATCCCTCCATGAAATTAAAGTTTCGGTTACAGTTGACTAAAAGATCACAGATGAATTCAAGACTAAAAGCAGAGTCTCCTGTAAAGAGACTCTGATCTTTACCTAAAATTCTACCCCTCCAAACAGATTCCATGACTGTACTCCCAGCTCTATAAAGGGCACCACCAACCTTCTGCATCCCACACCATGCCACTTGAGATCCGGGAAGAATCTTACCAACAGATGAACCAAGAGTCACACTTATCGTTGTAAGTGTTGTGCCGATATTTTGCATCATTGAAGAAACTGTAGGAACTATTCCACATATAGAACTTAACAAGTCAATAACATCGGTTGCATCGGTTACCCAGATTTCCATCTTCTCGGTCATCCAGAAATCATGATTAAGCTCTTCCTTAATTAAGCAATAGCGCATATCACAAGAAGAATCTTCAACAAAAGCGGAGAAAGAGAGCCGCTGCACACAGTCACCACAATTTTCTATAGTTTCCTCCGAATCTAAGTTGGTTCTAAAAACCATATCACATGATAGCTCGAGAGTCTCACCACCTAAAGAACCAACGATTTCTGCGGAATCAACATCGTTTCGTGGCTCAAGTGTCAAACTGTTTCCTTTCATTAACCACTGGGCATCAAAACAAGAATCTTGATCTGTCAAAAATTCATCACAACTTAAAAGGATATTATCTGAGTTAGGTTTTTTGAATATGCTGTTAAAAAGAGATTCGTTGCCATCAATAGAGCATCCAGAAATCTCAGGAGAGTCCATGAATACCTCTTGGTCTTGAGTCACTCTTCTGACATCAAAGTCAACAACAACTGGCAAAAACTGCTCAGTCTGAGAGAATTCTAAAGGAACAGGACTCGCTAACTTAATGTGATCTCCTGTTTCGGGAATATAATATGCAACAACACCATTCATATCAACAGGCGACTCCTCTGCAGAAAGCGCATAGTTTATCTCTATATCATCACACGAAGCTGAGTCTTCCTCTTCTTCATCAGGGACAGTCTCATTAACAATAATGCTACACTGAATATCAGGGTATATAGTACCATCATAATCCACATCATGCGAGAATAAGTAAGAATCAGGAACATCTGGAGAATTCCCAGAAACAGTTTCAATAACATTATCATCATGGTCGTATATGTTACAAGAATATTCTTCACCAGGAGAATAGGAGTCTTTGTCGCAGAGACAATTTATACATCCCTGACCACTTAACTCTGGAAGAACATCACATGTGCCCCAAGTACCATCTGGTGTACATTCTTGTATCGCAATCTCGCAATAAGGTGGCTCGGGGATATCACAAACACATTTTTCAACCATATTCATCAAATAGTTAACCATGTTTGCAGTAAACTCTTTTCTCTGCTCTACTGGATCTATACCCTTTAGAGTCAACAATGCAGTAACAATAACTCCATGTCCATACGCCCTTCTATCTCTTAGAGTAATTGTTGGTACAGGAGATTGTTGAGAATACTTACTCATCCAGTTACCCACGTTGGACTCGGCTGAAGCAAGTACAGTATATTCACTAGGACTCCCAGTTAAAGTACTAACATCGATATCATTACCTAAATAAGTAAATGTTCTCCCTCTTAAATTTCTTAATAGTGGATGTTCAAAAGAAGCAAATGTTACTTGATGATTTTGATCATTACCATTACTAACATATCTTAGACCAGTAAGTTCTTCCATTAGGGTGTTAAATTCATTACCCATAGACCAAGTCATATCATCTCCTTGAATAATAACGGGATTACCTTTTTCAAAATACTCTTTCAAGGCATTCATCGAACCTTCGTCGTCAGGAGGCCAACCAGGATTAGAAAACCAGACAAGATCATACTCTTTGATATCATCATAGACTATACCGTTAGAAGAAAAATCTTCTTCTCTCTTAAAAACTACATTAACTCCCATATCTTCAAGATCATCCAAAATAACGTCTAAATCAGTAATATCTTCATTGTGATGATTATCATCACGAATCAGCAAGACTGTTGTTTCATCACAATGACACTCACACGGTCTTCTATCGCCAGGATCACATACGGCTGGCCCATCTGGAATAGAACTAGGACATTCTCTAGAATCTGATGAGGCTGTAGATGTTCTTCTTGAGCCATCAGGACCTTCGAGTGTCCAAACAAGGTTGCTGCCATCAAATCTTACAGAAAAAGCGCTATTAGGATAATAAGAAGACCTGCCAGAAGTGAAAGTCTCAGGTTGTCCTCTTCCCGTAGGCTCGGGGCTAAATCTGTTATCGTCACCAACAGGAATGTCAACAGATTCATTATTCTCATTCAGGTATCCAAAGTGCGCAACGTAATCACCAGCAGCCTCATCATACTCAACACATTCAAGTATAGGTCTCACTGATTTAATATCAGGAAAAACACAATTTTCGTCAGATCCTTCAACAAGCTTACAATCACTCCATGTTGGTATCGAAGTCATAGGATCAGGTTCACATATCTTTACCCCATCACCACAAATACCAAAAACAGAAAGGTCACAAGACTCTTGTTCACCAACAACACATTCACCACACAAGGCACCTTCTATTGCAGTTCCATCTGGAAGAACAATTTCATCAATGTGTCCATTACAATCATTATCATTACCGTCACATATCTCTGGAGAAGATATACAGGCTTCATTGTATTTACATATATTTTCTTCACCAGTTAATTCAGACAATGAAAAAACATAACTATTCTTTGCAACATTAAATACTAAATTTGCAATCATACCACCATTAAATATTACATGTAGAGGATTACCAGCAGCAGGGTATGGACCGTTACCAACAAAACTTAAGAATACGTCGCCTGTCGCAGGGATACTATCAAACTCCATCTTCTCAATGGTTGGAGACCCTCTAGACCGCGTCACTCTTTTTTCTCCAATCACATCATCAAATTCATCAGTTGCCGTGATGTCAACAGTAAGGCCTGGTGTACCAATCATCTTAAAAGTAAGATTGACATCACATTCATCATCAGTAAATACTATATTCTCAGATTTGGTGTCTGATTTTTGACTAATATCTGTGGCTTTTACTTCGATAGGATAGGAACCGCCAACAGGAACATCTATAGCAACATTACTGAACTCACACTCATAAGAATAAGGACGTTTAGCAAAAGAGGTTTGCTCGCATTCACCTTTAACATCAGTATTCCCTGTGGATATTGAGCTTATGTCGGCAAAAACATTATCCAAGTCAAGATTATCATCTTCAATTACTACTTCTAAACATCCATCTGTGGAAATAGGCGCTTCCAAGGGTAAAACCTGCGAGCATGTTGGTGTGTCAAAAACTTTGATAGATTTTATCTCCGGTGCAGGAGCAAGCACTTCAAGGTTTTCAATAGGAAATAACTCCCTCTCCGTTTCATCAAGAGGTGTCACATACTCTGCATAGGCACTCTCTCCACCAAAAGGATACACACCTTCCGAAGACGGAGTAACATAAAAAGAGAGGGTTGCCTTCTCTTGTTTTGATAATGATCCTATGTTCCATGACAAAAGACTGTCTGTTTGAGAAAAAGTTATCTCTTTCGATTCAGAACTAGACTCAAAATGAGTACCCTCAAAATCTACATCAGCAGGAAGCTCTAGAGATACAACAACATCATTAGCTATTGTGCTTATTATTTTCTCTGAGATTGTATCGTATATTGAACTCATCGCATTTTGAGAACCTGCAAAAAAGAAATAATCTGGATGCGATGCCATCTGAGTTAATAGACTTGAATCTATCTCTCCTTGCGTACCAAGGCCAATCGTGAAGATTTGCATACCTGAGTCTTTTACAAGGTTGGCACCAGCAATACCTGCTTCTATATCGTGATCTTCGGTTGAACCACCACTACATGAATTTTCATCAATATCGCGATAATAGACACCCGTACACTGAGATGGATCTCCATCAAATGTTTCCTCTGCACCATAATCTATAGAAAAAGGACAGGGTTGTGTTTCATAAGGTGTCGCACGATTACTTGTTGTTGGCCTACCATCAGACAAAAACACAATAACTTTCTGAGCGTCAGGTCTGCCTCCTTCATCTAGTATACGACGAGCCTCTACAAGTGCAAGATAATAGTTAGTCCCACCACAAACAACAAGAGAGTCTATTGCATTTTTTATTGTATTTGATGAAGTGACAGAAGTCAAGCCTAGTTTAGTGTCTCCTTCATGAGTTAGAGTAGCAATTGAGACTCTATTTGCAGAATTCTCGGAAACAAGATCAACAAACTCTTTAGCTGTTTCAATCGCAATTCCAATACGACGCTCATCACTACTAAGATCCTCTCTTGTACTTCCTGACATGTCATACAACATACTCCCCGAAGTATCCATCACAAGAACAATATCAGCAGGAACTGACTGCTCAACATCAGTCTCTTTGCCTTTTACATCAAGAACAATCTCAGAATCGTCTCCCATATATATTTTCTCAGTTGAAATATCAAGCTCGACATATGCATCAGAAGATAGAGAAAAAAAAGACAAGAGAACAAGAAGACAAGTAAGAATGTGGAACCTTGACCAAAAACCCATAATAACCAATTAAAATATTGAAAAGATGCTTTATTAATATTTCTAAAATGAAAGCCAAAACT
>CAZOXV010000010.1:0-8013 GCA_964583935.1 uncultured Methanosarcinales archaeon
TGTGTGTGTTTCGTAGTCATTCTGTGTACATCTGTTACTCATCCCATGTACACAGCGAGAGGGATGGTAGGCCCTATTCTTATATGTTAATATCTTGTTAGTAAACAGTGGATAAATCGTGGGTAACTTTCTTTTATTTCAAGAGCTTAGTTAAAATATGGTATACTGGAATATGAAAAAGGGATTTAGTGACAGTACATCAGTCAATTCAGGAATAAGAAGAAGAACAAGAATGTATAGTGATCTCTGTTTATACATTGACAATCTTGTTTCCTGGGATTTCTACTACAAAACATTTGGTATTGATACTCGTTACTTTCATGGTATGGGTTTCACAAGGGATGAGTATCTTTACTTTCTTGAATTCGGAAGTCTGGATGGATTTTCTATATGATAATAATAAACAGAAGCAATTATAATAATCACTTTACTGATGTGAATATCGTTAAGAATTTCTTTGAGGCTTACAATGGAAGTCCTTACTGTCGTGTTATGGTTGAGACAGAGAATGGTATTTTTGATACATTTAGTCTGGATGAGTACTTACATGTACTTGAATTCGGAAGTCTGGATGGATTTTCTATATGAAGTACTGGAGATATAATAAGAATGATGATTATGATTGGTGGGTTGGATATAGAGATTATGTACCAATATGGATGGACTTACTTGAGGAAAGAAATAACATATCAAGTGATCTATTGATGGAAGAGTACTTAATTGAATTGGAGTTTGGTGAAGAATGATAAGATGGATAGTATACAAAAATTCATATATGTATAAGAATTGTACATGGCATGAAGTCCTTGAACTTCAATGTGATGCCCTGATGTGTAGGGATTATGGTATTTTTGAAAAAGGTAATAAGAGAATAAGTTTTGATGAATACATTGATGATCTTGAGGGAGAAAATGGGGAATGATAAGGTGGAAAATCTTTAGAAACAAAAGAGAATGTAGTGATGATAAGCTACACAGCAGTTCCTTGTTTATAAGGAAGATGGATATAATGGAGAGGAGATTATGGCACGAATCCATATTTGATGGTGCTGAGACATTGGAGCGTGTATGGGAATATTCACTTGAGGCAATGGAGTTTAGTAACACAATAGCAACGGAGAATATTCTGTATATTGAATGAATTACTGGTTTATTGACAAGAAATATGTTTACAGTCCTCAACTATTGAATTGTATGATTGGGGAAGAGATGGATATTCTATTGATAAAGGAGAAGCTTAAGAGAACCAGATTACATCGAGGAACATTCTGTTACTCATTTGAAGAGTATGCTTACTATAATGAGTTCGGAAACCTGGATGGATTTTCTATATGAAGTACTGGAGATGATAGAGATGAGATATTGGAAAATACGAAAGGAAAAATATTGGTATTCATATCACCACACTATTGAAATTAAAATGGATGTAATGAAGCTTGTAAATAATTGTATACTTTGGACAAAGGAAGAAGCACTTAACATTACGGAATTCGGTAACATTTACGGAAGGAAAGATGATGAGGTACTGGAAAGCTAATAAACAGCTTTACGGAATAGGAATGGAAAGTATAGAAAGCTTGTTGTCGCATATGGACATAATGGTAATTAAGGAAGTGTTTAACGAGATGCTTTCAGAAGAGCACTTTGAAAGAGTATGTAATTGGGTTGAAGAAGAAAGGAATAAACTATGAAGTCCTGGATTGTAAGAAAGTATGACAAGGAGAACTTGAAGCTTGCTGGTGGAAGAAAGAATATTGTCGGAAAGTCAAAGGAATATCTGGAGAGTTGTATCAGAAGTCGAATGGATGTTCTTGTCTGTAAGGAGAGATTGAGGGACTTTGATGAATACCTTGACAGAATTGAGTTCGGAGATAGTGGTAAAGAAAGGGGATTATGATTTTGGTAAGGTGGAGATTAAAAGTAGAGTCTTGCGATGTTAGACTTGACAGTATAGTTGGGGCAAAGATGGATGTTGTATTTGCGATTCAAGAAGTACATCGATGTGTACAAAAACAACTTTGTCCACCAATTCTCAATGGAAAGATTTGCTTAAGTAAAGTAGATTATCTGAACGAGCTTGAGTTTGGAGATGACAAATGAAAAGATGGAAAGTAAGCAAGATAATCAAAAACTATCAGAAGTACGTTGATATAGAAACTGACTTTATAGAGAGAACTAAAGATATATGCGAACAATACTTTGGATTCAGAGATAGAAAATGGGAAGCCAGAGAAGTTGAGAGAAGACTTGAAGAGTTAGAAAGTGGTGAATGATATGATACATTTACAGATTTGATTGAATCTAAAAGGGGGATTGGAAAATGATTTGGTGGAAGGCTTACAAAGTGAATAGAAATTCTATCTCTCCTCAATCATTGGAACAACTTGAGGTATGTAAATCATTGGGAATTGATTTTGCATGTATGGACATGATGAAGGTGAAAGATTTATTCGAAAAGTTTCCCAGAAATGCGTATGGCAAAATACCATTCAATAAATGGATTCAAGTCGTTGAAAATACAAGTGTTTACATTGACAAAAATGTAATAATGTTCGGGTTTCTAAATGATTAGATGGATAATAAAGAAGCATAAAAGTCTTGTTGACGCCAGAGGAATAAAGTCAGGATTCAAACATCCTAAGAGCCATTCTCAAATAGATAAGGAAATCGAAAATAGAATGGACATAACGAATTTGAGAAGTATTTCACAGACAGTTGCTTTTGATTCATTTGTTGACGCTGTTGAGTTTGGAGAACTTGAATGACTAGATGGAAGTTCTATAAGGATAATCGTGGAAGAAAATCTAAAGTTATGATGAATGATTTACTGAAAGCATCATTCGATCTTGTAAAGAGAAAGAGGTTCTACAAGAAGAACTTTACTGTGAAGAGAGGCAAAATGAAAAGTTTGTTTAGAGAAGTAAGTTTTGAAGATTACATGGAAAGGATGTTGACAGAACTGGAGAAAGGTCTGTAATGATTTACTGGAATGTAAAGAAATCATCATTGGGAATTGAAACGGATATATTCAGAAAAATCAATCGCTTACGTGATTGTAAGAAAGAACGTGAATACTCTGATGAGTTGATAGAAAATTTGATAGAAATTGAATTGTTGAAACTTGAATATGGTCTATCAGGAGAAGATCATAATGATGGTTAAGTGGCAGGCATCGAGGCAAATTTTTTTAGATTTCATTGCTTGGAATGTATTTGTGGAACTACCAGATGGTAGTATTGTTAAGATTGGTAATCGTGTAATCAATTCAAAAATAGACAGTTACATAGAAACATTGATGGACGTTTTGAAAATGAAAAAGTTCATGGAAAAGATATACGATGCAAGGTGGACAACAGTTGACAAAGCAGAGATAACAGCAGTCTTCGAAGCAATGGTTGACAGGTGGTAATTAATATGGTAAAATGGTGTAGATTGAAGAAAGTCCCGGGACGGGATTATTTATTTTCTCATCAGGAGATAATAGATTCCGAAATGGACTTGATGAAAAAGAAAGAAATTTATATGAGACATCCTGATTTAAGTCTCTCTGATTTTTCCAAGTGGGTCGAAATTATAGAAAGATACGATAAGTATGTTATCGATGACAGGAAGTACTACCCATGATTAGGTGGAAATTTCATAAGGATTTCATGAAAATTGACAACTACAATATTCTAATGGATGCTTACAAATCGAAAAAACAAATAAGAAGAAGAATGTGTTTAATATACAACGACGTTGACCTTAATCGTTTCAAACTTATTGTTGTAAATTCTTGTGATGATTACCTTTATAATCTGGAAATGTCTGAATGATAAGGTGGAAGTTCTATAAGAAAACTGGTTTACCAGTTGAAATAAATCTTGAAAGGTATATGGACATTATGGAAATGATGTACTTTCTTGGAGAAGAAGGATTTCTTATAAGAGACACTAATAGATTGACAAACGATAAAATGTGGTTATACTTTGTAGAGAACGGAAGTATCAAAGGTTTTGAAAATGATTAGGTGGAGAATAAGAAAGATTATGGGAATGTATGTCCATGACCGGACAGAAAGGGAATACTTTGATCTGATGCTCGTAATTGAAAGATTAAGAGATGGTTGGAACTTACTTAAGGTTTCAAATTCAAGGGACATAATATTGACAGGAAGAGAGAACTTTCTTGATAAGCTGGAGAACTTGGATGATTAGGTGTAAAATAGTCAAGATAGGTAATCAAGACAATCATAACAAATTGACTATTGGCAACAAGAACAAGTACATGTGGATTTACTATCCAGACGAAATTGATATAATTTTTGATATTTTAAAAGTACGTCGCGTCTTTGAGGAAATCGGAGGATTATTTGTTTGTGGAAAACTCTACAACACATTTGATGAATATATTGAGGATGTTGAAAAATGATTAGATGGAAGGTAAACAAATACAATAGGGATTTTACAAAATGAGATATTGGAAAATACGAAAGTCAATGTTTGACCATAGCAAAGCTTCACTCGAAGCAGAAATAGAAAGCCATATGGATTTATGGGATACTTTATACATTTACTTTGATGGAAATAAAGTCATAGAAGACGGCGTTTCCAAATACATTGTTGATAGTAAACTTAACAATTGGGAAAAAGATTGGTAATATGATTAGATGGAGATTTGAGAAAAAGAATACATTTGGTATAAACTTCCAACTTATGATGGATGCTCTTCATTCTAAGGATATAGATAGAGCCGCTATATTTGATGATGGAACATTGTACTTTTCTGTAAAGGATTCTAATGAGTACCTTGAAATTCTGGAGAATAAAGAATGAGAAGATGGAAGATAGAGAAACTGATGTTTGTTAATACGGGAATGAATAAGGTAAAGAGGCACAAGGAAGAGATTGACAAATGGATTGGTATACAGACTGACGTATTGAAGTCTAAAAAGTATAGAGAAAGTCAGAGAAGAAATATGATGAGTTGGGAAGAGTGGCTTGAATGGATGGAGTTTGGTGAATGATTAGGTGGAAACTTTGTAAAATTTCCAAAGTGGAACTTTCTGCTCATACCGACGTATTATTAAAACTTGATCTCATTGAGCAAAAGATAAGCAGTCTCTTCAAGCAATGGGTTGACGAAAGAAAACGTGAAGGTAAAACATGTACTCGTGGAGATATAAAAGATTTCATTGAAATCGTTGGATATGAAAAGGAACTTTACCTGGAGATGTTGGAAAGTGATTAAATGGAAAATTTATAAAAGCGAAGGATTTGATAGTTTATATAACTTTGATATTAAGCCTTCTCACCTTACAGATGTATTACTTGTAGGAAACATAGTTGACTTTACAGACATGCCTTTCACTGTTGATGGACTTGGTATATGTAATGGTTGGAATGACTTTATTAGCAGGATGGAGGATATGAATGATTAAGTGGAGATGTAGAAGAAAATGGGTTCAAGATAATCATTTTGACATTCTTGACATAAAGAACTTGAAGAGAGTATTTGGTCGTGGTGGAAGTATGTTTGTAAGAGATGATAGTCTTATCAGTAACGTATCTGAAATAGATAGCTTCGAAAAATGTCTTGACATACTTGAGGATGAAAATTCAAATGATGTTTACTTCTTAGAGTTGATAGAACCCGTATCGGAATCATTAAACAAACATTGTAATGAGATTCTGGAAGGAAAGTAATGTTCTATTGGAGAGTAAAGAAAGTTGGTTATGTGCCACAGGGTAGCTGGAATAACTATACAAGTAGAGATAACTTTCCAAGGGCTTACAGAAAATCAAATGATGATATAAACTTTGAGGTAGATGCCTTTATGGATATTATAGAAATGTCAAAGCATTTTGGTTCTCATATACTACATGATACTGTCTCGGACAAATATAAACAGAACTTGGTTGTGGAGAATTTAGAAGAAGGAAAGTTATATTCATTTATGTTTACATTCAGGGAGTGGGAATAGTATGGTAGCATGGAATGTAAACAGAAGTGAGAGGGGTAAGTTTCTAGTTAGAGCGTTAATGGATTTAATGATTGCGAAAAAGTGCTTAGACGATGAAGATAATTTTACTTTATATGTAGAGTGGATTGAGGATAATGGAGGAGAAGAGCGTGGTGCTTTGATGTCAGAAAAACTAACAAGGGATTTGCTAAATGGATGTAATGACTTAATCAATAAGGGGTTCTTTGAATGATTGTGTGGAGAGTTTACAGAACGACAAAGAATGTAGATAGAGCAGTCAGAAATCTAATGGATATTTACAACTGGAAACTGGCTGTTAAGTTTATTGAGAAGAAGTCATTGAAGGAAGATTATAGGGATAGTGAAGCTAATTGGAAGAGATGGTACAGTGAGAAACTTGACAATATGGAATCAACAGAAGTCTTCACTATAGATAGAAGAAGGTAGTTTGACAAATCAAAAGGAAAATGTTATATTATGATAAGATGGGAATTTAAGAAACAGGGTCTTGTTTGGAATTCTAAGATAGAATATAATGATTCACATTCAATCTCCTACAAATCAAGAAGAGGACCTTCATGTAACACATTAATGGAAAGACACCGCAATGAATTAGAAAAGAATATTGTACTTAATAGAGTAATGGATGTTCTTGTTCACAAATCAATTTTAGAAACAAGATACGGTACACACACAACAAGGGAGCTGCTTGACATATGATGTACTACAGAGCCGATAAAACGGATGGATTTTTCTATGAGGGATATCAAGGATACACTTTTATGGCTATTACTGATGATTTAGAACTTATAGATGAAGGAGTCTGTACAAGAGAAGGTCCATACAATCTAAAGCTAAGTGCTATGACAGACGCAGTTTTATTTGAAAAAGTATTTGGATACAAATGGTGGGTAGAAAATGAAGAGAGAATGGAAGATAATAAAGCCCAAACAATATAATGGATATATTACACGTCTTGAATTTAAGATTGATTATATTGGGAAAGTCACGGAAGTTATGACATCATATAACTCTGCTGATTTCAACAAGTATATTGATATCATGATGGATGATTTACTTTTCAGAGAGAAGATAATAAAGCCATCTGGTAAAAGAAGATTAGAAATTTATGAGGAGTTTATAGATCATGATTAAATGGTCAATGAGGTTAAGGTCAATAGATGAATGGCACGGAGAGGATGATTTAGAACATTACGCATTCCATGATAGTGAAGTTAAGAAAATTAAGGAAATGCTAATGGATGCTGTCAAGATGAAGAACCTTGAAGATAAATTTAGTCCAGGCGACAAGTGGTTTTTTATAGGTATAAAAAATATGTACTGGAGTGAAGATGATTGAGTGGAAATTATATAAACCAAAGCTCTTTCCTTCCACCTATGTTGAATTAGATGATTATTTTGACTCAATGAAGATGCTTAGAACAATAAAGAATTCAGAAAATCGTTTAGGGTATGTTACAGTTGGATATATAGACGACATAAGCAGAACATTCATATTAGGAAGTTCATCAAATAAAAGATATCTTGACCTTCTTGAGGACGGTAAAGTTGATTAACTGGAAACTGAAAAAGCTATTTGACTTTGGGAAGACTCAGGACTTCTTCTTTTGTTATACTGATATAGTGAGAATGATTAAGGAAATAAAATTGACGACTTCACTTGGAAGATGTTTTATAACAATAGAGGACAGTAAGAGTAGTAAAAGATACACCATAAGTTCTGTAGAAGAATACCTCAATATGTTAGAGGATGGTTTTGAATGATAAAATGGAACTATGAACAGATAGACCTCTGGACATATTCCTTTGAAATCAAGGACGAGTATGGCAATTCCATCTACCCAAAGTCAGAAATCAGTGCCCCAGCATTACCCATTCTTATAGAGATATTATCTGATTACTGTTTTGCGAGAGACATAAACGGCACGGACAAAGTCTTCAACTTTGATGGATTGAGCCCAGAAGATAAGATGGATTTGAAGTTGGCGAGCATACACAAACTTGAGGATATTGATAATGATTAGGTGGAAA
>CAZOXV010000010.1:8113-15578 GCA_964583935.1 uncultured Methanosarcinales archaeon
TAGTATTTGAAGATTTGGTAAATGACTAATCATCAAAGTGCATTGTTGCTTCTGTCAGTGGGACATTTGACACAAGGAACTTCTCATTGTCAATTACCTTATAGCAAGCCCATGAGAAAGCCTCCAATTGAGAATTTCTATAAAGCAGTGCTACAGTCTTATCTCTCTCTAATATGACACTACAAATTGTTTGCCATTCTTTTCTTGGAAGCTCTGCCTGGAAGAAAGAACCAACAGAAACAATCGATTCAAACTCTCCCATAATATTGTGACTATAGACTGTTATGATTCTCTTCTTTTCATTATAGTAGAAAGAATATCTTTCACGCGGTAAAACTTTGGGCGATGACATTTTATCTCCTCGAATTTGTCAGTTTCAATAGTAGTAGCTTTACATAATCCCTTTACAATTTTATTAGGACTTGTCCTTAGAAGAAGCGTATACATCTTCCAGTCATCTTCCTTACAAATAATCTTTCTACACGCTTCAAAGTCCTCGTCATTCTTATTCAGGACGAACTTCTGACCTTCTTCTTTACTTGCTGCCATTGGTATAAATTTGTCCTGAAGATTAGACTTCACAAAGAGTACAATCTCATTGTCGTTACAAACCCACAAGAAGTCAATAGTATCATCGAATTCGGTTTGAACTCTGAATAGTCTGTAGTAATAATTTTTGAATTCCTTTAGATCGAATGATGGGATACCATCCATTCTACCATGAAGAATTGCTGTTGTGTTGACTGCGCTAAACATTTTCTATTTTCTCCACTTGAGAGGACCTCTTACATTTGTTTTTGGAATCACAACTCCTCACAATTCGATTGTAGTTCTATCCTCAATCTCGAAATCTTCTCCCTTCATGATTTTGTCAGCGAGAGTTCTTATTGACTCTTTCTTGTGCTTACAGTGGAGAACTGCGATAGTCTTTGCTTCCTGGCTTTTCTTGTCAGCAACCATCTTTCTGATATTCTCCAGAAGATGCTCTTCCTTCCTGACAACATCTGACCAACCAGCAACATGCTCATCAGTATCTTCAGTTATACAAGCCATCTCAAAAGCGTTTTTGTACATACGAAAAACTTGTTTCATCATCAACCCCCTTGTCTGTTGTTTGAAACTTTACTTTTTACCAAAAAACCGATTCTCAATTCTATCCATATTTTCCAAAATAAAGACAAGTATACACATTGTTAGTATTGCCGCCAGTACGGGAAAGAAAACCAAACAAAATGCCCAAAATCCCAATTGTAATGATTCAATAAAAGAAGGTGTCATGTCTATCCTCTCTGTTCAATAATGTCATTACACAATTCAGATATTCCCTTATTCTTACTTGTCCTGTAAAGTAGAGCAGTCATAAAGTCACGCTCAATAAGCTTCTCAACAATCGGAATCTCGTCATCATTCAAAAAGTAGAAGGCTGGATAGCTTCCTCTCCAACATTCCAATAAACCTTTTTTCTTGTTGAGCTTGAAGAAAGGTTGTATTCTTTCCATCACACAGCGCTTCTTTCTGTTATGTCCTTTATATCTTCTGCTATTTGTAGGATTGTTCTTTCTGTTTGTTCCATAAACGCCTCAAAGTCACAAGTGGCAGAAGAAGGATTTTTAGCGTTTGCGGATTCTTTGACTGGTTCACTTTCACGAATGACTGGTCGGAAAGCATCCATTAGTCTCGATACGGATTCACTTAGATAAGATAGAGATTTCTCAATCTTATCAATATGAGATACAAACTTTCTTTCAGTACCAATTCTTGCTTTGTCTTCCATTGGTTCATTTACCTCTTCATGATATGTGCTCAATCTCATTCATAAACCTCCTTTTCAATTCAATAATAATATAACATATTCAAGATTGTTTGTCAATACACTTATTATGGAAACTTTGCTCCATCTGGAATGGGGACTTTTTCGTGTTTGTCTATTTTGAAGTAAGCTACATCTCCTAGTTTATCGTGAGTCCTGTAAAGAAGAGCATACTTGTCGGCCTTCATTATGCTTCTGAATATGTCAGACTCTTCTTTGTTCAACTCAATGTGAATAACTTCTCTATAGTTCTCGTCAACTATTTTTGCTGAGAAGCTCTCATGTCTTATCAGATTGGATGAAGCACTTGACTCATACAAGTTGATATGAGGACCTGTTATAAAGTATCTCAAATTAGCCAATTATGACACCTCTATTTTTAGCTAACTCTATATTGTCTTCTTCTTGTTCTTTTATCTTTTCAATCTTTCTATCAAAGTCAATTTTATTTGGCTCAACTCCCTTCTTACATTCATTACAGGTTGTCTTGTTAGTTGACATATCAACACTAACATTGAATCCCTTACATTCTGGGCACTGCCTTACTTTAGTAAAGTCCGGTTCTTCATCAACCATTGGTGTTGGTATATTGTGACTAAGCGACCTTCCTTTACCTTCCTTGTATCTCTTATACTCTTCGTCAAGAAAATTTCTCATACTAACCTTCCTTTTTGAAAACTTCTATACCGCAGATATCATCTCCTTGCCAGTCAAACTCAAATCTAAACAAATCCTTTATCTGAGTTTTTGTTGCGGTACTTCTAGCTTTATTTATCACACTTATGGTTAGTACTTCTCTTCCTGGCTTGACACTTTTTATTGCCTTGGAAAATATTGGAAAGAAGTTTGACTCAGTTGTTACAATACATCTTTTCCAACCATTTAATTCTTCCATCTTTTGTTCCTCTTCAATATTGACTGAATGTTATCAATTATACTGATTCTAGTTTCCAATCCAGAAGAAACCATTCCACTTATCATATCGTTATTCAAGTCAATTGGATGTTCCATTTCTATACGATAGTTTTCGCAACCGGAGTATTCTACCAATCCTTGTATGAATGAATTCCATTTACCTAATGAATACCTTTTCCATGTTACTTTATATCCAATCGTTCTTCTAATGATGTCGGATATATTATCATTGTTGAGATTCAGTATTGACTTCTCGTTGTTGTTTACAATACTCTTTATAAGCTTAGCTTCTTCGTTTGTTTTGAATGACTCATACACGACTGAGTCATCAATATCAAACTCTCTTGACATTATAACAAAAGGAATATCATTATCAGCAAGAATAAGAAAACTCAATGGCTTTTTACCAAACTGAATTTGATAGATTGTAAACGACTTCACACTATCTTCTCCGGCATTATCTCATCACGCTTTGAAAAGTACTTTGACAAAATCCATGCGAACTTAGCAATCTCCGGGTCTGGATGTTTTATTAGAATGGGCAATCTCTGGAAACCCTCATTCAAAACAAATCTCAGCTTTTCAATATGGAAACCATTGCTGGAAATAAATTCAAGGCCTTGGCTTGCTAAATCACGAATGAAATTTTGGTCTTCATCAGATTCAATATCTACCACTATTTCTAACTTTGCTCTAACTCCGTAAGGCATATACATATGCTTTGGTGGTTTTCCATATTCAGAATATGAACACATTCCGAAATGTGCTGGATCAGCAACATGCTCCATCTCAACATTTCTTACAAAGTTTCTCGGTATTCTCATTATCAACCCTCACAAATTTTTCAATGTTGTAGTCGTAAGTAATTCCCCACTTGTCTCTCATATGATCCTTTACATGAATGGGAAATCCCTGGTATATGATATAGCATCTTGGCTCTGAACAAGCAACAGGAGATTTGAAAAATCTTTTACAAAAAGACCAGTGCTTCTTGGATATCATCTTCAACAAGTATGGATTAGTAATATACAACGTCATTACTTCTGCTAGTTCATCAAACAAAGTCTCGTTACAATATTCGTTTAGGTAAATTCTTTCAGTGGGAAACTCTTTTCCGTATTCTGGAATTATGTTTTCGTAAACTTGATACTGAAGAAGGTGACAGAATTCGTGAATGGTAACTCCAAACAAAGTTGAGTCTGCGCAGTATCCGGGACAGAATGGTTCTTTCTTCGTGTTGTTCAATATATCTTCCTCTGTGCTACAGTTCAATGGATTTACAAAAATCCTATGCGATTGACCTTTGTGGTTGGGCAAATACAAACCACTTTCCTCATAGTCATAAGCATATGCTATTGACAAATCCATACTCAAATTGTTTACCCTAAGCAACTTAGTTATCATTTGAATAGCTGCGTTGGTGTCGCTCAAAGGTGAATCAATCTCAACAACTATCGAAATATCATTTTTCATTTAGTCCTCCGTTAAAAGAATTTATTTTACATAATAATCGGCTAAAAGTTTCCCAAGAACTTTGAAAAAATGTTGAAGTGTACATCTAGGGCAAACATTTATGTTACACGGGTTTTCATCTGAGCACTTTTCAGTTGACCAAGGTATACTCGCAACCATTGTTGTAGAGTCATTTCCCTCTAAGTTTATTTCTCTTGGAGGAGGAACTTTATGTTTCGGAGCAACCTTCTGTAAAATTGTAGGCATGTTCTGATGTACAAACCTAAACGATCCAAAGTCCTGTTGTTCTTTCAGCTCAGAAATCTGGCTGGAAATACTTTCTATTTGTTGCTTTGTTTTACTGACCTTTACTTCTTGCTCTTCCAGTTCCTCAAGAAGCTTGACTTGTCTATCAATAAGTTCATTGATGTTCTCCATTAGATAAACTCCTTTTCAAAAACGTATCAGCATTATCTTCGCCATTGTTGAGATTCTTCTTTCCAATCTCACAAATCTTTTTGACTCCAATCTGATAGTTGTCAATGATAAGTTCGTACTGACCTTTGTAAACAGCAAGAAAAGCATCTATGGCTTCCTTGGGATGGTGGAAAGTAAGTCCCTTATGCTCAATGAACTCCTTGTGCATCGTGTAAAACCAAGGGTCTCTTATTTCCATAAGGTAATCATCGAATAAGAGAATGCCACCTTTCTTTAAAATTCTCCAAGAAAGTACAGCATCCTCAAGAACACCATTAGCATTGCGGTCACCATCTATGTATATAAAGTCAAACACATGTCCTTTGAAACCTGTCAAGGCATCAAATGAATATTTCTCCAACCAGCTAAGTCTTCCTGAATCGAACCATCTGTCAAGATTGTGGTGAAAGTTTGGTCCTGGGTCTGGATCAACAATCACAGCATTTGAGTTGTGTACAACATCAAGAATCTTGGTTATTGTTCTTCCCTCAAATGTTCCTATTTCAAGAACTTCTACTGTACTATCTTTTGTACCTAAACTACTAAGTGACAATTGTAGGCAAACTTCTCTAAAATTTTTATAGTGGTCTTCGTTCCAGAAATCAATCGTGAACTTATAATCACTCATCTTCTTCCCTCTCAAATTGTTCAACCATTGAGTCAACAAGTTTTGTCACTTCACAATCGTATTCATTTTGAATTTTTTTGAACTTCTTGTTAGCTCTACATTGATTGAGAAAAGATGCGGAACCTTTTCTGTCACAAATTCTACAGCTACAGAAAAATCTCTTGCTATCCCAGTTGAAGCAACAAGCATTTTCACAAGTCAAGTTTCTTGTTCCCATAAGGACCTCACAATTTGAGTATAAAATAGAAAAACATTATAAAGAAAATCACTGATCCGATACATAATCCGATAAATACCCAATCCATATTCACAATCCTTTATTCAAATTATAACATCTTCAAGAAAAAATGTCAACGTAAAAAAACACCGCCCACACGAGATATTTTCTCGCGAGGGTGGTGACTTACGTTAGGTAAAATCAAATATGACAGTCAAAGACTGACAGGAGAGTATCGTCAGGAAGATCGAGAACCATTGAAGTAAACTGGTTATGCCATTCCTTCTGATCCTTTTCGTTACCTACACAACCAAACCATCCCATTTCTCCACGCTCATACCACTTACCGTCTTTGACAACAGCAAATGTAACAAATGACTGGTTCCTTGCCTTCTCAATGTACTCTTCCTTGGAGCACTGATAGTCCTCAAGCTCAAGCCAGATAACAAAGTTCCTATCAGGATTATCCTTTTCTTTCCAAATCTCATCGCGAATTTTCTGGAACTTCTTCATTCCCGGTTGGTTGTTATAGATTTCTCTTTTCTTGTCAATATCAAGGTCAGAGTATTCTCCATCATCCCACATGTCAGTCTTCCAACAAATAGAGAGCTTGGGAATTTCTCCACCGAAAATCCTCTCAGCCCTTTCATATCTTTCCTTTGCTTCTTCACCGGCAGCATCCATCATTCCAGCAAAGTCAATCTGTCCCTTGTAAGCCTGGTCAGCATCAAACTTCGCTTCGTTTCCGAATACTCCAGAATCACCAAGCTCTCCATTCATGTTGGGAGACTTGAGCTTGAAGAAACCACGCCAACGTCCACCGAGCTGGTACCAATCCCACTTACGATTAGGATTCTCCCAGTAACCATATCTGCCAATCTTTGGGTCCCTTTCCTTATCTCCACACCATTCCGCCATGTACTCCTCAAATGTGGAATACAGTTCCTTGAAAGGAACTTTACGAACCTCAAGGTGATCGGGAACTTTGTGAGTATACGATCTAATTCCGAAAGTTCTATCCACACGGAACTCATCGTCCCACTTGTCAAGCATTCTACCGTCCGGCATGATTACCTTTTCAGTACCATCATTCTCGTACTCCTTGATGTATTCATCCTCAATGTCATGGAACTCAAGGAACTCCTCAGGGCAATCACCCATGTTGTTTTCCTGATATGGTGCCATCTGATCTTCTGGGTTTGGACCCACCACAAGCACAAGAAAATGACTCATACAAAACTCCCTTCTGTTATTTTAGTAAACTGTTACCAACGTTTTCATCTTGCCATATTATTCAGGCTAAAGTAATCATCGAAACTTCCCATATCAGCATGAGTCCAGTAAGCACCAGAGTATTCATCATCATCAATCCAAAACATGACGCAATAGTGATCTGATTTTGGTCTGAAAGTAACATCCATCGAATTACAGTACCCAATGACTGGAAACTTATACGGAAATGGATACTTTGTATGCTCATTTCTGAGATAAATGTCGTTGGATATTCCGTTCCAAATGAAGGAATTCTCCATAGTAAAATTTTCAGGACTCATCTTTTTCATAAAACCTTCTTGACAAATACGTATGTAAGTTCCTCTTTGTCGTCGTTCTTGAAAATTTTGCTGAAGAATGAAGGCTTCTTTAGTACCAATCCCCATCCTTCAAGTTCTTCACAATCTTCTTCTGATAGAAAACCCTTCTCCTTGAGAGCTGCGATTGTCTGCTTGAATGCTCTGTTAGCTTCTTCTTCAAGGTCGCTCTCTGTCAAACTGTAAACCTTATATGACATTATTCATCCTCCTTCTGACAATCAAGATATCCCTGGTGATAACCCTCGATGTAATCTTCTGAGTAGTGCCTCTTACAATCGAAGCAATACCAACCAAAACCTTCTCTTATCATAGTATCATTACAATCGTACTTAGGACATCTTTTTTGATTCTTCATTTATCTTTTCCCTTGTTCC
>CAZOXV010000011.1:0-13925 GCA_964583935.1 uncultured Methanosarcinales archaeon
AAAGCTGAAGTTGCTGCACATACTGCATTGAGAAACAAAATAAAGGCAATACCAGTCGTTGAAAAAGGCAAGATGCTTGGAGTTATACCACCAAATAGACTCCTAAGAATAATGCATAGATCTGCACAAGAAGACTTTATGCACATGGCAGGTATCAGCAAAGGACATCTAGACTACGAAAACACCATGAAGGTCCCAATACATAAGGCAGTATGGCACAGAGCCCCTTGGCTACTCATAGGTCTTGTAGGAATAATGGTTGCTGCAGGCTTTGTAACTATATTTGAAGAAGCTCTTGAAGAATATATGATTTTGGCTTTTTTCATACCCGCAATTGTATATCTTGCAGACGCATTAGGTTCTCAGCATGTGACGATTTCTGTAAGAGATTTAGCTTCGCATGGAAAGGATATGAACAAGTTCAAGTATTTTCTAAGACAGACATCAATTGCAGTATTTCTTGGACTTATAGTAAGTTTAGGAACATTCCTGACAATAACCATATTCTGGCATGAAGCATATATTGGTTTTGTGATAGCGTTTGCCTTGTTTATATCAGCAATAATTACTAATCTTAGTTCACTTCTTACAACACTGGGTATCTACAAACTTGGTAGGGATCCTGCATTTGGAAGCGGTCCATTCGCGACGGTAATATCTGATATAACATCGATTGTAGTATATCTGCTCATAGCTACAATGATGCTCTTTTAATACGATATTTTATAAAACAAAAGTACATCTTGAAAACCATGAAAATTAACAAAGCGCTTATCAAGGAAGGAAAGAGAATTTTGAAGAGGAGGCTTCAAACAAAAACGCATCACAGGTTTGAAGGAGGTCCCAGAGAAATTTGTAAAAAGATAGCTGATAAGAACTGGAATGGAAAATATTTTCAAGCTTCACTGGGACACTTCAAAAGTTTCTATATGCGTGATTTTGGTATGTCAACAGAAGCACTCATATACATGGGATACAAACACGAGGTCGAAAAGACTCTTGAGTACGCATTAGATATATATGAAAAGAATAACAAAGTAACCACAACTATAACGCCTGACGAAGTTCCAATAGATATTTTTGATTATGGGTCAGACTCTGTGCCATACCTTATACGATCTTTAAGGATTGCGAAAGCTCACAATTTGATAAAAAGACATCATGATTTCCTTGAATACGCTGTCAACGATTATTATAATAGATTGTTTGATGAGAAAAAAATGATTGTCTATGAGAACAAGACATTCTCATCAATGAAAGATAATAGTAAAAGAAGAAGTTCCATGTATGACAATTGCTGTATGGCAATGCTCTCGATGGAACTCAACAAACTGAAAGAGAAGAATATTTTGATAAAGAATCCTTTCTTTAAATGGAACTATAAGAAAGTTATTCGAGACAGATTTTGGGTTGGGACACACTTCCTTGACGACATTAGCAATCATCATTATATATCAGGAGACGCAAATACAGTTCCATACTTCTTTGAAATTTTCACAGACAAAGACATGATGACCTCATCAATCAATACAATTATTGGTGAAAAACTAGATTTGCCCATACCTGCAAAATATACTGCAAAACCAATTAAAGAAAAAGAGAATCAAGTCTTAGGGCTGCTTGCTCCAAACTATCAAGGAGATACTTGCTGGACAAACCTTGGAATGATTTTCCTAGAAGTTGCAGGAAAAGTGAATAAATTAATGCTGAAGAAATATATCGATGTCTTTCTTGAGCAGGTAGAAGATGAAAGAAACTTTCTTGAGGTTTTTGACAAGTACTCAAAACCATACAAAACAAAACTTTACATGTATGATGAAGGCATGCTTTGGTCGAGTATATTCTACCAACTTCTTGACGAATTCTATAAGCCAGGAAGGATAAAATATCTCATCTAGTTTTATTAAATATTTTTTTTGAAGATTTTTTTTCTTTAGAATTTTTCTTGTCCTTTAATTTTTTTATTTTCTTCTTTTTGGGTTTTCTTGGTTTATTATTTATCTTGCCGATTTTCTTCTTGAAATCTTCGAAAACATTCTTCAAATTTTGACGCTCTTTTGAAAACTCTTTTTCATCATTATAACTCCCCAGTTCATACTTGAACCTATCATCTTTTATTTCGCCAACAAAGCTTCTATAGACCTCAGAGCGTATGGCTCGTGACAAAAATTTAACAAGACCCTCTTTCTTAAAACGCCGAACAGACAAAGTAAGAGAAACATTCTCGAGTATTCTGAACTTAGCAAACTGCGATGCTCTTTTTACAAAATTATGATCCTCGGCTAATTTCAAGGACTCATCAAATCCCCCAACACGTTCAAATATTCGTCTAGTCATTAGCATAAATGCACCACCACAGCTTGGACGAACATACTGAAATGCCTTGGCGTAGGCATTATACAAGTCAAACCAACTTTTGTAATCCTCAGAATCAGGTATATATGGACAAGTTGATACTTCGAGATACCTTTCTTGAAACTCAGAGAATGCATCTTTCAAAAAATTATTAGATATAGAAACATCAGCGTCAAAGAAAACTAAGTAATTACCGGAAGCAAATTTTGCACCATTATTTCGTGCAACACCAGGGAACCCACCATCTACAATTTTGCACCCATAATCTTCTGCAATAGATCTTGTTCTATCTGAAGAATCAGCATCGGCAACAATTATTTCAAAATCTTGAAATGTCTGATTTTTCAGGTTGTCAAGCAAACGTGAAAGTAGTTTTTCCTCGTTTAAGGTGGGTATAATTATTGATATCATAAAAATTATTTTTTTGCATATTTTGATAAAATTTGCGATATTTTCTTGCCGTCAACTTTTCCTTTGAACTCCTTCATGCACATACCCATAAGGCCGCCGAAAGAAACACTCTTATTTTTATCTACGATCTCTTTAATCTTTTTCTCAACCAAACCATCATCTTCAGGTTTAAATTCTTTGTAATCAATAACTTCTTTTTTAATCAATCTTGATAAAAGATCAACAAATGTATCTTTCGAAATTTCCGAATTATTAACTTTGTCAAGGAGAAGCAAGACTTCCTTATAATTATCATCCTGAAAATCGACACCAAAACGGGTCTTAACCTCTTTCGGAGAACCAAGCAAACATTGTGCAATAAAAGAAGGTGACAAATTCTTAAACTTCTTTACAAGAGAGTCAAAGTCGTGTTCGCCTATAAGTGAGAAATCAAATTTGGATAATCCATCAGCAAAATCTTTACTTATTCCATGGTCTTTCTGGTATCTTTTTGATCTATCCTCGATGAGTTCAGGCAGCGATATTTCAGATAATAAAGGTAAAGTGAGTATGGGGACACAATCAGTCTCAGGATACATTCTTGCAGAGCCAGGCATAGGCCTCATAAAGCTTGTAGTTCCATCCGGATTAGTCTTCCTGACCTCTTTAGGTATGAATTTAGCAGCGTAATCTGAACGTAAAATGACATAATCAAGAGCTGTTTTTGCAGTATCATCGCCTGCCAAAACTAACACGAAACCATCTGAAGAAGAACAATTCAACTTTTTCTTTAATGTATCAATCTCCTCATCATTAATCTTGTATTTTGACATATCCTCATCATAATGTATTATCCCATTGACACCAGCATACCTTTTAGCATAATCAGACAACTCAGTTCCAAACCGTCTTCCTGGCTGGACTTCTGTTCCAAGAACACCGGCAAATTTAACCATCTTGATACCATAAACAGAATTCCCTGAATCCAATCCTTTTCTAATGAAATTAGATTTCGTATTCGCAAATATATCATCTAATCTTAATTTAGATTTGCTGGTCTTGGCTTTATTCTTCTTCATCATGTCACGAATCTCGAGAAGCTTAGACTGCCTTAAGGCTTCAAACTCAATCCATCTAGGAATCATTCGTAAATCCTGAGCACCTTTTATCTCGATACGTGCACCGCCAGAAATACTCACATTCAAATCTTGTCTTATAGTTCCAAGGCCTCTCTTAACTTTACCAGTTGATCTTAGAATCATACCGAGCTTGGCTGCAACCTCTTTAGCCATTTCAGGAGAAGTTATATCGGGGTCAGTTCCAATCTCAACAAGAGGTATTCCTAAACGTGAAAGATTATAAGTGATAAGAGGTCCATCTCTTGAGACTATCTTAGCCGAATCCTCTTCAACAGAAATTGTTGGTATTCCAACATTGCCATGCTCCGTCTTTAAAAAACCGTTCCTACCAACGAGACAAGTCCTTTGAAACCCAGAAGTATTAGAACCATCGACAACAATTTTTCGCATTACCTGCACTTCATCAACAATAGAACAGTTTAGCATCAAAGAAATCTGGAGGACCGCACCTAATGCGTCAGAGTCCATCACTCGTGGAGGCTCTTCATCAATTTCAATAGGAGAATTTGTATCGTTGTAGCCTTGGTATATGAACGTTTTAGCATAAACGTCCTCAAAAGATGCAGCATAATCTTTCTTACCCGATTCGCCTACAACAGACCTAAGCTTTCTTTTGAATGTCACATCAGGAGCATCATCGCGTATCAAAGAGGGCGTATTCATAAACAGCTTTTTAGTATCCAGCTGTTGGTGTATTTCAAGTCCGCACTTTAATCCTAATTTTTTATAATCCATAAAAATCTTGCCCAACATCAATATTATCAATTAATTCAAAAAACAATCCGGCATATGCTTCAAATTTATTTCTCCTGCATAATTTGTCAACATCTCCTCTCTCACATCCTGTATCTTCTTTGTTTTACCAAGAACCCAACCTAATTTTACATAAGCTGTTTCGGGAAGCATGTCTTCACAAAAAATTACACCTGTTTCAATGGATAAAGTTCGCAAGGGACTATATACCAATGGATCAACACGTCCATATAGACATTGAGTTGTCATAACAACAGGGATTTTTTTCTCCTTAAGCTTTATCAAACTAGAACGAAGGGATTTTTTTCCATTCATAGAAACATGTCCCAAGGCAGTTCCAGCTATTACAAAACCCCTACACTTTTTCCCCAGATAATAATCGAAAATATCGGGATCCATACCAGGGTAAAAATAAATTAACGCAATATTATCTTGGAAAGTGTCAGATAGGGAAATTTTATGTGGTTCTTTATTTCGTGGTTTGACAGTTTCTGAATGTTTAATCTCAATTGAACTTTTCAAGACTGATGATGAATTTGAGATATTGAAATCAGGATAGTTTATTTTTCCTACAGGAACATCATTTATGCTCCTAAAAGCATCCCTTCTCAATGAGTGCATCTTTCTCACCTTAGTTCCCTTATGAAGATAGCAGAAATCATCGTTCTGAGTCCCATGCATACAAACAAAAACCCCAGAAAGATCTGCATTAGCTGCAGCATTTACAGCACAAAAAAGATTCATAAACGCGTCAGAACTGCCTCTATCAATAGACCTTTGAGCTGCAGTAAATATTACTGGTTTACCAAGATTATTCAAGAAAAAAGATGTTGCTGAGGAGGTATAATGTAGTGTGTCAGTACCTTGCGTAACTACAAAACCGTCATACTCGGAATATTTATCGTGAACTGCTTTTGCAATAGAAGCCCAATCTTCTGGGATGAAGTCTTCACTCATTTTATTAAACAAAGGTAACGCGTCAATATTTGCTACGGATTCAAGCTCGGGCATCATATCAAGAAAATCCTCTGCGCTGTAGTCTGCATAGACGCCACCAGTAACATAGTCTACACGAGAAGAGATCGTGCCGCCGCAGGATATTATAAGAACCTTATTCAACTTCTTGTTATACGTTTTTTTGACAAGTGCTTTCTTCTTCTCCTTGTTCTTTGTCACAACTTCAATCTTAGATACCCTTGAAGAATCTATGCCAATATTATAGCCATTATCAAGCTTAAGAACAATTATTTTTTTACCTGAACGAGAATTAAGAAGCTCTGAACGAGGAAGTAAAGTACCCACATAGATCTCTTCTTTAGTATGGACCTTTACAGCATCACCCGGTTGTGCTTTCCCCGACATATAATTATAAAAAAGAATTCCGTTATTTAAAGTTTGCTGATTCAGAAACAACAACAAAGAAAAAAACAAAAAGAGCTATCCGAAATATGTCTCTTTCTGCTTGATAGCATTACCTCTTGCTAATTTGTACTGCTCCTCAAACTTCTCATACATGTCAATAACATCCTTAGATATTGAGCCTTTTACTTTTTGAAGTGCAAAATCAAAATGAGATTTTCTCACAGTATTGGCGCTTATGCTCTCTCTGAGCGCTAAGACGGCAGCCTCACGACAAATGAGCTCTATATCAGCGCCCACATATCCATCAGTCAAAACAGCAAGATCCTCTATCGATACATCAGATGCTAAAGGCATATTTCTTGTGTGTATTTTAAAAATATCGAGTCTTGATTTTTGGTCAGGGACTTTTGTAAGAACCATTCTATCACAGCGTCCCGCACGTAATATTGCAGGATCAACAACGTCAGGTCTATTAGTTGCAGCTAGAACAATAACATCGTTTAGCTCTTCTAAACCATCCATTTCGGTAAGCATCTGATTAATAGCACTCATACCACTATTAGGATCTGGAGAATTATCTCTATTACCTGCAATGGCGTCAATCTCATCAATAAATATGACACATGGAGAAACCTGCTTGGCTTTCGCAAATAATTTTTTTACGAGCTGAGGAGTCTCATTAACCCATTTACTCAAAAGTTCTGGGCCTTTGACGGAAATAAAATTTGCATTGCTCTCATGAGCAACAGCCTTGGCAAGTAGAGTCTTTCCTGTTCCTGGAGGGCCATATATAAGCACACCTCGCGGAGGCTTTACACCGAGTCTTGAAAATGATTCAGGGTGCTTAAGAGGCCATTCTACAGCTTCAATTAATTCCTGCTTAATCTCTTCAAGTCCGCCAATATCCTCCCATTTGATTGAAGGAAGCTCAACCATAACTTCTCGCATAGCAGAAGGCTGCACAACTTTTCTCGCCTCTTTAAAATCATCTTGAGTAACATACAATTTTTCCAAAACCTCTGCAGGAACAGTATCTGATTCTTTCGTATTTATCTCGGGTAAAACTCGACGCAACACATTCATCGCAGCTTCCTTGCTCAACGCATAAAGGTCTGCACCGACAAATCCATGAGTGTAATCTGCAATTTCTGTCAACGTTACATCCTCTGTTAAAGGCATATTTCTTGTATGAATCTTCAAAATGTTGTTTCTGGCAATTTTGTCGGGTACGCCGATCTCAATCTCTCTATCAAATCGTCCCGGTCTACGCAAAGCAGGATCAAGAGAATTCGGTATGTTAGATGCTGCTATGACAACAACTTTACCTCTGCTCTTCAAACCATCCATTAATGCAAGAAGCTGCGCAACAACACGTCTTTCGACCTCACCATGAGATTCTTCTCTCTTTATGGCTATGGCGTCAATCTCATCAATAAAAACAATAGACGGTGCATTTTTTTCTGCATCCTCAAACTTCTTACGAAGATTCTGTTCAGATTGCCCATAGTATTTACTCATAATCTCTGGACCATTGATAAGTATGAAATTTGCCTGAGTCTCATTAGCCACTGCTTTGGCAAGCAATGTCTTCCCAGTTCCAGGAGGGCCAAAAAGTAGGACACCTTTAGGCGGATCGATCCCCAATCGTTCGAATAATTCAGGATGTTTAAGAGGAAGTTCGACCATCTCTCTCACCTTAGTGACTTCTTCGCCCAAGCCACCAATATCCTCATAAGTAACCTCTAAAGTCCTCTCCTCTTTCTGATGCTGTGGTTCAGGATTGTATGAAATCTCTGTATTTTCTGTAATCAGCACAGCTTGTTTTGGTACAGTGTCTGAGACAAGAAATTTTAAGTCACTTAATCCAAAGCCAATCATTGAATCAATATCGAACACGTCATCAAAAAAGGCCTTGCCTGAAAGTCCCGGTGGGCGTTTTTTTCTTGGACTGCCCAATGAAACAATATCACCACCAAGAACCGCCCTGCCAACAAGGGCATATTTGAATATTTTTGGAGAGGCCTCAATCCTTACTTCCTTATGAAGAGGTGATATTGTAACACTCTTTGCTTCTTTTATGTCTGCTTTTTTTACCTCGACATACTCACCAATACCACTACGTGCATTTCTTCGTATAAGTCCGTCCATTCGTATTATGTTCAGTCCAATATCTCCAGGGTATGCTCGATCCACAACACCGAGCGTGGTTCTCTCTCCCTTTATCTCCACAATATCCTCTGGCCTAACATCAAGCTCATGCATAAAAGTAGAATCTATTCTTATAATTCCCTTATTGACATCATCCTGTATTGCCTCTGCCACCTTTAGTTTTACAACGTCAACCATGAGCTCCGTAAACTGAAAGTACTTTATAAAAGTTGTTGAGAAGTATACAGAGACGAAAATGTAAAATAAATAAGAAAATCAAAGAAACCTAAAACCAAAATACAAAAACATAACACAAGAAAACAGAATAAAAACTAAAAAATAGACAACTTATTCTGAGCTAGTTGTCTGTGAAGTTGTTTCCTTTGCTTCTTTTGCTGAAACAGTTGGAAGCTTGATTGGTGAAGGAAGATTCATGGTCTGGCTTAGTACAAGTGCCTCAACATTACATCTCTTCAAAATACCATTCAACACAGGAGTCAAAAGCTCTTGGTCTATAGGTTTTTTGTCGTCCCACGCTTTTACTGCATCTTCAACAACTTGTTTCTCTGCAACAAAAATCACATCACCCTCGATAAGTATGCTACCTATTGATGGTTCAGTTTTTGAAGAAAATTCGAAAGAAAACTTCAACGAATCCTGCTTAGTATTGCCCATCTGCAAACTAGCTTTTTCTAGTTTCTTTATACCTACATTATTAGCAACATTAACCTTGCCCTGTGTAGGCTTACTTTTTTCAGCTTCTATTTTTGAAAAAGATATTGAAACAATGCTCATAAAATCACCCTTTATGCTTTGATTATGAGTGGAAGGTTTGGACTTCTGTATTTAAAGGTTTTGCATAATGTTAAAGATAAGAAAGATAGGGCAAACTATTTAAATTTCCAACCTTTCCTCGAATGATGATGAATCTACAATACGATGATGTTATTAAACTGATAAAGGAAAAGACAAGCCTTTCTGACGAACAGATAAAGAAAAAGATAGACGATAAACTAACACAATTATCTGGACTTATAAGTAAGGAAGGTGCAGCGCACATAATTGCAAACGAGCTTGGTATAAACTTTGCTAACGTTGAGAAAAAGCTAAAAATAGACAAAATTATAGCTGGAATGCGTAACGTTGAAACACTGGGCAAAGTAATCCAAAAATACGAGCTAAGGGAGTTTAACAGCAACGGTAGAGAAGGTAAAGTTGCAAATCTTCTCCTAGGCGATGAGACTGGTGTGATGCGAGTGGTTATGTGGAATAACATGGCTGAGAAATTTCCAAACATAAACGAAGGTGACATATTAAAGATAAATTCTGGTTACTCGAGAACTAATAACAACAGAACTGAAATTCATCTAAATGAACAGAGTGCCATAACAATAAATCCTGAAGGCGAAACAGTAGAAGGAGTAAAGAGCAGACCATTATCAGAAAGAAAAAAAATATCTGAATTAACAGAAAATGACGAAAATGTTGAAGTTATGGGAGCAATAGTGCAAGCTTTTGATCCCCGGTTTTTTGAGGTTGACTCAAATGGTAAAAGGGTAAGACCTGCTTCAGACGGCCAATTTTATGATTCGGAAGGCAAAGTAATTACACCTGAATATTCTTATGTTTTCAATATTTTTCTTGATGATGGAACTGAAAACATCCGTGTTGTCTGTTTTAGAAACCAGATGCAATCGATTCTAGGAAAAGGACACGAAGAGATTGTACAGTATAGAAATGATCCCTCCTTATTTGAGAATGAAAAACACAATCTTCTAGGACAGATGGTGAAAATAAGAGGAAGAGTTGTCAAAAATGAGATGTTTGACAGGTTAGAAGTAATAGCAGGAAAGATATCCATTGAAAAAGATCCTGAACAAGAAATAAAGAATGTTCAAAAGACAGCGGAAACTAATACTGCACAAAATTCTACTCAAGAAGAAGATAGTGGAAAAATTGAAAATGAGCCAGAGAAGAGTGCACAGGATGAGAATAGTGTGGGCTTGAACCCTGAGCCTCAAACAGAGAATAACAACACATCTCAAGATAATGACTCATTTAATAGCGGAAACGAGTTTGGGAGTACTGAGAACAAAGGAGAAACAGATTCATACAGAACAGAAGAATCCAGCGAAGATAAAAAAAGAGAGCAGGAAGCATCGAATAAGACAGAATCTGATATAGACGAACTTGGCGAATTAGAAGAACTAGACGAGCTCGATGAGTCAGAAGATTTGTAATTATAACAAATCCTGAAAAATTAAACCCATCCAAAACCTTTTTCTGGATGGAATGATTCTCCATAGTCTCCGAAAGTGCTCAAGCCTAAGAAATTCTTAATAGCTTCTTGGAGTCTAAACGCGACATCATTCATGTAGTCCTTATGAAATTTTATTTCTTTTTTGTATGTTCTGTTCAAGAAAACCTTAGAAAACTTCCCAACTAAAGAATCTTTGTTCCAGAGCTTGTTCTCATCAACTACGACTTTTGGTATTATAGTCATATTCAACTCGCCATTATATGCACTGATCTTCTTGCCTTCGTGCATCACATCAGTCTTACCGATAGCAATACCAAGGAAATCAAGGTTAAGCTTGTATTCAATCCAAGCACTCGTCTGATAATCAGGAGATTTTTTCATCCGCCACCATATATTATAATCGGTGAAGCCTTGGGCTGTTCTCCTCTCCCAATAGAAGGTTTCCCACATGTCTCCACCGCTTGGAGCACCATCTGCCTTAAAACCCTCTTCCTCAAGCCAATCATGGAGAAATTTGTACAAATTCTTCATATTGAAGACGCCTTTATAGGTCACCTTCAACTTTTCTAGCTTGATTGGTTTATGTATCTCACCATCTCCCATACGATAAAATTAGACAAAATACTATTTAAATATTTGTTAAGAAAGCCAATCATAACAAAAAATAGAGAGATAATCAAGAATTAGAAGGAGTCTTTGAAGTGTTGGGTTGATTCTCAGAATCTTCTTTTGAGATGACTTCACCAAAAGCGACTTTTTTGAACAGTTTTGTTATCTTTATCTTAACTTTTTCACCTTGATTTACTCCGGGTACAAAAACCACATTATCATCAACCTTGCAAATCCCATCGCCTTTCTCTCCCGAAACCTCTACAACAACATCGAACTCGTCTCCTAGGTTTATTCCTTCCATACTAATAGTTAAAACAGAGTTAGAATAAATATATTTTGGTAATATAAAAGAAAAAAGAAAAAAACCTATACATCGCGAATTCGGTCTCCTTCAACATAGAATGTTGCTTCACCTTCTGGTAAGGATGGACTGTCAATCAATTTTGCAACTCTTGAACCTTTCTTTCCTTTCCTTAAATAGATTCTAAAGGTAGACGCATGACCGACAATATTACCACCTATTGCAGCAGTAGGATCACCAAAGAACATGTCTGGTTTTGCCATAACCTGATTAGTTACATACACAGCAACATTATACTGGTGTGCAAGCCTTGATAACTTATGCATATGCTTGTTCAACTTTTGCTGTCTTTCAGCCAAAGTACCCCTGCCAACAAATTCAGCTCTGAAATATGCAGTAAGTGAATCGACAATTACGACACGTACATTCAAATTTTGGACTTTTATCAAATCCTCTACTTTTTCTGCAAGAATCATCTGATGGTCTGAGTTATAGGCCTTGGCCACTTTTATATTACCAAGTACTTTGTCCGAATCAAGCTCGTATCCTTCAGAGAATTGACGGATTCTGTCAGTCCTAAATGTGTTCTCTGAGTCTATATAGACGGCTACAGCGGTTGGATCCACCTTCTGACAGCTAACAGCTAAAGCATGAGCAATCTGTGTCTTGCCTGAACCAAATTCTCCAAAACATTCAGTTATGGCGCCTGTCTCAATTCCTCCACCAAGCAGGGTGTCAAACATTGAGGCTCCTATTGGAATTTTAAACTTAAGACTTTCCTTCTTCAATACATCAAGACCGGACTCAAAACCCATTTCCATCTTGTCACGGGCTGAGCTAATCATCTTTCTTGCAGCAACCTCAGATATGCCAGATGCATTAACAAGTTCGCCAGGAGTTGCTACGGCTATTGACATTATTGTGTCAAACCCAGACAACATCAACTTTTCCGCAGTAGCTGCACCAACACCGGGAAGATTGGTGACAGAATGTGATTGAGAAGAATCCTTCTTGCCAGGAGTAGTCGTTTCCTCTTTTACCTCTTCCAAGACAGTTTCATCCTCTGAAACCTCAGCATCATCTTTAGTCATTATGTTCATCTCTTTTTCTTGAGCGATTGTAACCATGAATATCACCTCTATTATAAAAGTTAGCTGTTCATAGCAATATACTCATACGCCTTGTTAAGAACAAGAGACGCTCTAGGTATATCGTTAACACGGAGAGCGGAAGTTGTTTTCCAGTCACCATTCTTGTCTTTGTATGATCTCTCAAAGCTTACAGTTCGGAAAGTCATAGGCTTTCCCTCCTTTGAAAGATTCTCGTTGTTCCATATTGTTGCGCGTATTGCACCCGAAGCAAATTCCTTTTCGGGACGTTTTCCATTATTGCTTGTTTCTTCCATTTTGATACCTCCTTGCTCTTCGCATTTTGTTTCAAAACGAGGCAATAGAATACAATAGAACATATTTTTTTAAATAGGTTATTTGGAGAAGTCTAGTGTCCAGTGTGAAAAATCACTTCTTACTTTTTTTCAATTTCTTCTCTTGTTTTTTTATTATTTTGTCTTCTTGAATGAAAGACATTATGATGGCACAGCCTGAACCAAAAATAATTGAAACCACGAGAGCAATCTCTGGTGCCGTGAAAAGATAAACTAAGAAACACAGAAGAAGCGTAGAGATACGACCCATGTGGAAGAATATCTCACGGTTAACAATAAAAGGAGCTATTCCTTCTTTTCTTGCTTTGTTATACATTATTGAAGTATAGGGTATAAGTAAAAATGGAAAAGATATTGCACCTATACTTTGTATGGAAAATATCATAAAAAGAGATCTGAAAAAAGTTCTGGTTACTAAAGATGCAGCATGCACAATAGACCCAATCCTCATCAAGAATGTTCTGTCAAAAATGTCAGAAAACCTGCCTACAAAAACGCAAAATATAGCAAGCAGAAGATTGGTCACAGAATACAAGACACCTAATGAAGTAATTTGTATTGAGATAAAGAAAAGAAAGACTGGCCAAAAAACAAGCGCAGACTCTTGTCTTGCACCCTCTGCAAAAAAGAATATATTTTTTGAGAATTTTTCAAATTTAAAGACATTAATCAAACGTGGTCTTGTGTTGACACGTATCTCTTCTGAGAAGAATAAAGGAACAGTTGAAAGAAAAAGAAGCGCAGCAGTAGTTATAAACAATATATTAAATGAGAAGTTCACAATAATAAGCCCACCAGTTACAGGACCCAATACAGAAAAAAAAGTTGCTAGGGCCTGAAGAGTTCCAATTTGTTTACCTTCATTAGAATCATTTGAAAATTTAATAAAATATACACGAAAAGAAAACCAATAGAAGAACATCGCGATAGAAAATATTAATCCAAGAAAAACCACAATTATAAAATCAGGAAGACTGTCTCTTACTATTGCAACATTATTCAAGAACAGAAAGAAAAAGATTAGGAAAGGCATACTTAGGAGTATTGAATGTTTAATTCCTATCCTGCTGGGAAGCTCAGAAAAAAAACCATATAAAAAAATCTGAAACAAACTTTGTACAAGATAAAAAGCAAGGACAAGATGAAATGCAAAGTTTCGCC
>CAZOXV010000012.1:0-13411 GCA_964583935.1 uncultured Methanosarcinales archaeon
CAAAGACCAAAGATGAAAGCAAGAAAACAGAGGATAACGATTCTGAAGAAGCAAAAGATGTAAAGGAAGAAAAAGTAGAAGACGCTGAAACTGTAGAAGACACTGCTCAAGATGTAGAAGACACAGATAAGTCAAAAACATCTGAGGATGTTGTCGTCCTTGAGGCAGAGGATTTGTCTGATTCGAGCGAAGAAGATTCTAAAGGATCAACTGATGAAGATGAACCACAGAAGGATGATAAGAAGAAAGAATCGAAAAAGTCTTCTAGTGAAGATGCCGAAGAGGATACTACTGGGGATTCTGATGATATCGATGATTTCTTTGATGATGAAGATGACGAAAAAGCGGATGTGTCCGAAGAAAAGACAGCAAAATCTAAGCATTCTTCTGAAAAGTCTGTTGAACCTGAGCTTACAGATGATAAAACCAAAGATGAATCTACTGATGAAGATAAAGATTCTGTAGAGACCGGTAACGACGAGTCGGATAAAATGGATTCAAATAAAGAAGATGATAACATCAAGCCAATAATTGCTGATGAAGAAGAAGATGATCAGAAGAAAAAATCTGTCGATGAAGGTGATGACTTTTTCGAAGAAGAGTTTTTTGCTGATGACGAGGATGAAGATTCAAAAGAAGGGGATTCAGAGGAAGAAAAGTCAAAGGAAGATTCCGTGTTTGATGATTTTTTTGATGATGATTTTGAGAAATAATGGGTGATTTTCGTGGCGAATGAATTATGGTATAAACAATTTGGCTTCAAGCAGAATCCTTTTACAATTAAACCGGGATTATTGCACGATGAAGTTATTGCATATGATCTCGATAGTCTGTTCAATAAGATTGATTACGGAGAGGTTGTTTTTGTTGAAGGACCTTATGGTTCTGGTAAATCTACGATTCTAAAAAACATAATCAATGAGTTTGGTGGGAAAAAGCAGGTTGTCTATTATGCAGCTAACAGGAATGGTAAATCCATCGACTTTTATTCTCTTCTCAAGGGAAAATATGGTTTTTTTGGTAGGATGATGAAAGGGTTACCAAGAGACATGATACTTCTCATTGATGAAGCAGATTCAATGTCAGAGGAAGATTTTGAGAATCTCAGGGAATATTATGAACAAGGTAACTTTAAGTCTGTTGTTCTTGTCGCTGATAGTTTTGACAAGTTAAAGATTTCTGATTATTTCTTCGAACTTGTCAAAGATAATATAATATCTCTGACAGAACTTGATGAAAACGAGGCTGTTGTTCTGATAAGATCTCGCATAGGCGATTTGGATTTCTTGCCTGATGATATAATCAAAAGAATATATCCTCTATCTAAAAAAAATCCTAGAGCATTGCTGAAGAATTGTGAAGATGTATGTAGATATGCATATGAGTTTGGCGATGACAAGGTAATGGATAGCCATGTTAAGGAAGTTCTTGAGAAGAAAAAATAATTTTTTTGGGGTAATTTTTTATTTTTAACTTCTTTATCTTATAATTTCTCCGAAAACTATAAATAACTAGACAGCAAAGATTATGCTATGTCCATGTATCTCAAAATCATGCTTGAGTTTGCAAATATTGCAATTTCTCTTTTTGCACTCATATACGGGGTTTTCTTTTTGATTTACACAACCAAGCACAGACATAAACTTCCATGGGTCTATCTTACTATGGCAACTGTTTTGTTTTTTGCATTTCAGTCCTTGTTTTTACTAGAGTCTTTTGGTATCTCAAGTAGTAAGCTGGTAACTATTAGACTGATTATAGGTACTGGCTTTGCGTCTATGGTCTTACTTAGCTTTGTCTATCAGATGGACATCATACTCCGCTCTTCCTATGTATTTATACAACGAAAGGATGCACCAATACCTGTTGTTATTAAAGAGGTGGAAGCTAAAAATTCTGATTTAGGTACCAAGAAGAAAAAATCAAAGCTTCCTGCATCACCAAAGAAGTATACTTCTAAGAAAAAAGGCAGTAAATCAAAGAAGAGAAAAACTTCACCTAAAAGCTCAAAAAAAAGTAAAAAGTGAGTTGTTTTGGTCTCTAGAAAGACGCTAAGATTATTGTTCTGTTTTTTCAATCCCTTGCTTTTTTAATCTTGTGGAAAATACTATCGAAACCTTTAAAAAGACTTTCATCACCCCTTCTGGTAACACAGTGTGCAAATGGGTTCTCTTATGAGCAGGAATTTTCCGTGTGATGAGTTGGAGACACTCTTGCGTACTACAGCCCGACACGAGAGTACCTAATGGAGCTGTCGCTGAATGCAAGCAATGAGCTTGGGGGTTAGTGATTCGGGCAACAAACCTTACTTGAATACGGGAAATCATTATCACATTCATTATCTTAACGCTGCCTATTAAACTATATTGATTGTTTTGAAATCCCTAATTCTTGTTGTGAGGTTTGTTTTGCTGTGTATAGATTGTTATAAAACTAATTTAGATGAAAGCAAAAATGGCGGACATCTCTTGAGCTAAGCTGGTGATTATCATTTTATCATTCATAGTATACTCGTTCAGTATTATGTTGTCTATCTGCGTACTTTCGTGGACACAACCTTAGTTCTAAGAGTTTTCCCGTCGGAGGAGATTAAAATGGGAAAGATTAGCCCTATAGCTAATAAATATATAATTCATTCATCTATTCAGGTCGATGGTGTTGTAGACAGACCTGATGTGATAGGGGCCATATTTGGCCAGACAGAAGGACTTCTTGGTGAGGATCTTGAGTTAAGAGAGCTTCAACGTTCAGGAAGAATTGGGAGAATTGAAGTTAATTTAGAAACCTCTTATGGTAAAACAAAAGGGAAAATAATAATTCCTTCAAGTCTTGATAAATCGGAAACTGCAATAGTTGGTGCTGCTTTAGAGATCATACAAAGAATAGGTCCTTGTAATGCAAAGATATCTGTTGATTCTGTTGAAGATGTTCGCGTCTTGAAAAGAAATTATGTTGTAAAGCGTGCAAAGGAGCTTTTGAAAGTACTTATGGATAGCTCTATGCCTGACTCTCAGGAGTTGAGTGAAGAAGTAGCGCATTCTGTTAGGGTAATGGAGATACAGACTTATGGTAAGGAGAAGCTCCCTGCAGGTCCTGCAATTGAAGAGTCTGACGAGATAATTGTTGTTGAGGGACGTGCTGATGTACTCAGTCTCTTGAAGAATGGTTTCAAGAATGCAATTGCTATGAATGGTTCAAGTGTTCCAGAGACTGTTATTGAACTTTGCAAACGAAAGACCGTTATTGCTTTCCTTGATGGTGACAGAGGTGGAATACTAAATTTTCAGGAACTTGTTAATGTGACTGAGATTGATTTCGTAACTATGGCCCCTGATGGTAAAGAAGTTGAGGAGCTAACGAAGAAAGAAGTTCATAAGGCTTTAAGAGCTAAGATTACTGCTGAACAGGCTTTGATGGATTTCCAGAAGAAAGGTTCACTTAATGCTTCTATGGGTAATGGTAATAGCAAAGATAATGGAAGAAATTCTGGAAACAGTAGTGGGAACCGCAGTTCTTCGTCTTCACAGAGAAGCCAGCAGCAGTCATCTCCGCAGAAGAATGATAGACGTTCTAGTCCAGCTCGTCCTTCTGCGCCTTCTGCACCAGCGCCCCAAAGCGCTAGCAGAGCAACTCAGCATGAAAAAGATGTTTTCAGGAATTTTTCAGAAGACCTTATTGGAACGAGAGGAGCCTATATACTCGATGAGAAGTTAAGTATTCTTGGCAAAGTGCCTCTTTCTGAGCTGAGTTCGACGATAAAGAGCATGAAATCTGGAATCTTCGCTATTGTTTTTGATGGTGAAGTAACTCAAGATATCGTTAAGACTTCAGAATCTATAAACATAAAATACATAGTTGGTATGGATTCAAAAGTCGACGCTACTAAGTCCAGAGTTACTGTGATGACTGTTAACGAGTTATAATTTTGAAAGAATCTAATATTTTTTTATTTTATTTTTTTATTTTTCTCTTTCTCTTATAACAAAATTAAATTCTTTTTTTGCCTTTACTGCTATAGGAGAACTACCACCGTGCCACGATGTTCTGGGTCGTATTCTCATGGGATATATACGCTCGTTTGCATCGTCAAACAATACTGCAGCACCTTTTTCTCTTGGTAGATGGTCAATTGCGTCAGTTAGCCCTTCTTTCATGTAGCTTTGGGTGAGTAATCCCAAGGCCTCAACATCAAGTCTGGCAGTAATCCGATGACTTAAAACGGTGTCTGACTGTGTCATTACATCTGTGTGTATTTTTCCAGGTTGCTGCGTGGCAAGTATTAGTGAAATTCCTGGTTGACGTCCTTCTCTCATTATTGTAACTAATGGCATCGTTGCAGGATTAGCATCCTTTTCATCTTTTGGAAGAAATTCGTGTGCCTCATCTATAACCAACCATACAAGAGGAAAATTCTGTTTTGCTGTTGATTCTGTTGTGAAATAATGTTCAGCACTTTCAACACTATCAAATTCTTCTTGTTTTCTTTGTCTCATTCTTTCAATGAATAGTTTTTGTGATACAATACCAACAACAAGGGCCTTGACTGCCCAACCGTTTGGCATAAATGCATAGCAGCTTACATCAAGAACAGAAATTTGGCCTGATACTGCGATATCTCTTAATGGAGTGCCATTTTTATCGAACAAGCCCCATTGCTTTGTACTTCTCAATAGGTTCTTTACTGTAGCTTTTGATTCGTCAGATGCATCTTGGATATTATTTGCAGCTTCAATAAACTCATCTATAGAGTAATCTTGTCTTTTGTCCCTGAAATCCTGTATCACCTCATCAATGAGTATTCCTGCAGGTGATGTTTTTTCAAGTTTGAACGTCATGCACCAATCTTCTGATGTTAATTCTGATGGTTTTAAGCTAAATGGATAATCTGTAGGCAAACCCTTTTCTTTGAACTTCTTGTACCACCCAAACGGTGTGTATATCTTTATGTCTATACCTTTGCCTTCCAAACCCCATTTTTTGAGTAGTTCTTCATCTGCATGGTTTGGATACTTCATTGTCCAGTAAATTCCCATGGTATCCAGGAGTATGAATGCAAGATTCTGTTTAGTCTCCTCTTCAAGTTCATACATACCTTCCGTAATTGCACCCATTGTATAAGATTTACCACCGCCTCTCTTACCACATATGAATACTACGTGCGCGCCTGATACATCAAGGTAGATTTCGCCTGACAATGTTACTGTTTGGCCCATTCTAACGTATTGTTTACCTACAAGAACCGTACCTCTTTTTCCATATTTTATAACATCTGGCTTAGATCTTCCAATTACAATTTCCTGCATGCACTTATATATTCGTGCAATGTTTTTAAATCTTATCTACTTTGTTTTCCAATAGCTTTAGCTTTTTACAATCTTGTGCTTCTTTATTTGCCACATGCTTTTGATTCGCATGTTCTGTCATATATTTTTGGTCACCGAAACCTTTATTTATGAGATTTTCTTGGCTTATAAGGTAAGCTCATTATACAGTGGTTACAAACTTTATCTTATGGTCATCTAGGGAGGGGATTATTTTTGAAAAGAAACATTAAAAGGACACCCATTACTAAAAAAGAACTGCCGTCAGAAGGTGACGTACAGGAAGGTGCTCACGGGCACAAAGAAAGAGGTAGGGAAAAACCAACTTCTAAATTCTTTTACATTGCTGTTATAGCTTTATTGCTTTTTTCAGGATTTTATTTTTTGTCTCAGGAAACTGATTTCGATGTTGTTGGCATGGTCGTTGATACATTCACACCAAAAGGGCCTGTTGCAGCAACAGTAAATGGACAAAATATACATGTCTCTGAAGTGGAGGATTATTATACGAGAGTTCCCGAGCCAATGCAGGAGGGTTTGACAAAATCTGTAGTGCTTGATCAAATAATAACACAAGAACTACTTGTTCAAGAAGCAAAGAAATTAGGGATTACAGTTTCTGATGCTGAGTTGGATAAACTCGTGAATGATGCTGTTGGTCGTTCTGGTTGGACTGAAGAGGAATTTAATCAAGTTCTTTCTGCTCAAGGTATGACACGGAAAGATCTTAAGGACCTATATAGTGTTAGTATAGTGATTGAAAAGGTCTTGAACGCAACTATATTAGAAGAAGTGGAAGTCTTACCGTATGAGGTCGAGGATTATTATGAAACTAATATTGACTCATATAGGTTCTCTGATGATGTTGTTAAAGCAGATCACATACTAATAACAAATGCTACTATGAGTGATACTGAAGCATTAGAGGTAGCAGAGATGGTGTCTTCAAGAGCTCGTACTGGTGAAAATTTTACTTTTTTGGTTGAAAGGTTCTCTGAGGATCCCACTGCATCTCTTAATGATGGAAATCTAGGATACTTTTCGAAAGGTGAGATGGTTCCTCAATTTGAGCAAGCAGTTTTTGAGCTTGAAGTGGGAGAGATATCAGATCCTATTACGACCGAATTTGGATATCATGTTGTTCGAATTACTGATATAAAGTCAGCAGGAGAATTAAGACCACTAAGTGATGTCTATGATTCAATACACAGTGATCTTCTCACAGAAAGACAACAGAAAGCCGTAGAAGCTTATATTGCTGAGCTTTGGGATGAGGCAGAGATAGAGTATATGGATACGGAAATAAGGCCAAAAGAAGTTCCATCTGATGATAACAATGAGACAGATCCTCAACTGGGTGATGATTCAATTGTTGTTGGCGATGTGGAGGAGCCTCTTAGTTAGTAAGAAGTCTTGTCTTTAGTCGATATAGATTAGTGCCTGATTGTGCATGTCGTTTTGGGACATTTTTTAATTTTTATTCTTAGTTTTTCAGAAATAGTTTCCAAGATTTTTTTGATTTCTATTTAATGATACTGTTTTTATTCCCAGTTCAGAGTTAATATGTTGAGCATGTTTTATATTGCGCCCAAAGATGGTGTAGACTGTTTCAGGATTGCATCTCTCAATAAATTTCAAGCCAGAAGGATAGTCTGCATGGTCTGATAAGATAAATGACTTGTCAAGCTTCATATAGTACTTGAAACTTTTATTCATTGCGTGTCCGGATAGTCCAATGTTCTTATATGATTCGACTCTTTTTCTTCCGACAACTATGTTCGCATCTTTTGACTCGTATCTATATTTTATTCCGAGTGTTTTATTCATCTCAGATATCTTATCATCTGTCGAAAAAGGAATTTTATTTTTTTCTAGAATGTGACATATCTCTTGTGGTTTACCGAATGAGTATGTGACTATTGCGACGTTATTTTTTTTGTTATCTTTAAGATAATCCAGAAATTCTTTTTTGACTGTTTCGTATTTTGGGAAAACAAATTTCGTATCTCCGTATGTACTATCTACTATTAGATTATCACATTCTACTGGTTTTGCATCTCCAAAATATTTTTTCACTGTGTTATAATCGCTTGTGTATAAAGTCTTAATACCACTTTCTCTGTTTTCCAAAAGAACCATTTTGCTTCCAGGGCAATGACCTGCATTTTTCAGATTTATTTTGAAAATATCGTTGTCGAAATTCTCTTTCGCAAGAATCCGTTTTCCAATTCTCTTCTCTATTATCTTTCGTGTTATATCAGAAGCAAGCACCATTCCACTATAAGTTTTTGATGGTAGATGGTCTGTGTGTCCGTGGCTTGTAGCATTGATTTTATCTCTTTCAAGTCGCTTAGGATCTAAAGCTATTTTGTAGTCTCCTTTTTGAGAAGAAATCGTTGCTGTCAAACCTTTTTTTGTATACGTAAACATCTCCTTGCGCAACGAATGCTCCTTTTTAAATTTATTTGTTAGAAATTCCTGTTATCTCGCTATTTACAATGTTCATTCATCCAGCAGTCGCTATCACATTTGTGCTCAATGATACCAAGTCGATCTCCTGAACAATAGTGTTTTGTCATAATTCTCTCTTTGCATCTATCTTTGAATGTTCTTCTTATTGTTTTGCCTGAGTATTCGTATGTTACTATTGTTCTAGCTGAATTCTCAAATTCTTCTCTTTCACCATTACTAGTACAATTTATGAATTTGATCCATCTCGCAGGTGGTGAAAAAAATCCAAAATCGTCTTCCTCAGCAAATCCGGGGTATGCTTTTGATAGTGAGACTATAGCTTCATCATGTAATACTTTCTCTTCGAGTGAAAGTATGGTGGCCTCAGCATTGAATTCTTCTTGTGTTTCTGGATACAATTCTTCAGGGGCAGTTATGACTCCCGTACATCCCGAGATTAAGAAAATCAAAACAATACCTATGATACCTGTGCTGAAGTAGAAGAAAGTATTTTTTACCATAGTGTCTCTAAATATTAGTTATCATATTTATTGTTTCTGCATTTTAATTAGATTTGCTGGTTGCTATATTCTATATTATATTTTTATTTCTAGAGATTTATATGTTAAAATGTGAATATTTATAAATCAGATTTCATTACTTTTTGTTATGAGACATCTCTTTTCGTACTTTAAACTGAGTATGATTCTTTTTCTTGATAATTGATTTTGCGTTGGTGTCCCAACATGGTAGATGATAAAATAATAGAAAAAGTTGCGAAAACTTCCCGGATAAGTCTGGGGAAAACTGATTTTGATAGGTTAAAAGACGATTTTGATGAGGTCTTAACTATCTTCAAAAAGATAGATGAGGCTGAAGTTGATGAACAGTTTTCTATAGGTCTTGCCAATACAGAGAAGCCTTTTAGAGATGATATTACTTGCAATAAAAAAACAAGCTCTACAAAATCAAGGAAGAAATCTTTGTTGGATTTGAGTCCACATAAAAAAGCTGATTTTTTTAAAGGCCCGAGGTGCTTTGAATGACTTCAGACATGTCTTCGATTTCTTTTATCAAAAAAATTGATGATAAGCACAAAATATTTACCACTACTTGTGATGTCCATGAAAAACAGAAAGGTCCTCTTTCAAAATATACTGTTTCACTTAAGGATGCATTATGGTTGGAAGGCATAGAAACCACTGCTTCTTCAGCAATCTTGAAGGGTTTTAAGCCTGTAGAACATTCTACTGTTGCTGAGAAAATTTTAGATGCTGGTGCTCGGATTGTTGGAAAGACTGTTCAAGACGAATTTGGCTTTGGTACCTTTTCTGTAAATGTTGGATATAATCACAAGGTTCCTTTAAACCCCTACGACGTTGAGCGTTGTGCTGGTGGTTCAAGTGGTGGTGCTGCAGTGGCTGCTGCTCTTATTGATAAGCACATTTCAATTGCTGAAAGTACTGGCGGGAGCATTGTTACGCCTGCTTCTTTTTGCGGAGTCGTTGGAATATGTCCTACATATGGTCGCGTTAGTAGAAATGGCCTCATAACATATTCTTCTTCACTTGATAAGATTGGCACTATGTCAAAAAAAGTTTACGAATCTGCTTTGATGTTAGAAGTAATATCTGGTCTTGATGCTAGAGATGAAACAAGCGCTGATGCTCCTGTAGAAAAATTTTCTGATGCTACAGAAGATAGTCTTGAGAAAACAAAGAATATGAAAATTGCTATTCTTGAAACTCCCGGCATTAATGAAGAAATTATGAAAAAGTTTGAAGATACAATCTCCTGTTTTTCCAAGGCAGGCGTAAAATTTGAAAAAATTAAATTACCTTATATGTCCAAATATGCCTTATCCGCATATTATATAATCGCTATGAGTGAAGCATCAACTCACCTGGCATGTCTTTCAGGATTGAGATATGGGAAAGGTGAGAAGTTGGATGAATCTGCATTTTATAATGAGTATTTTGAAGCAGTAAGAACCAAAAATTTCAATGATGAAACGAAAAGAAGAATCCTTTTAGGTACTTTTACAAGGATGTCTGGATATAGGGGTGAGTACTATATGAAAGCCCTGAAGGTTAGAAAGAAGATTATAGATGAGTACAAAGAGGTTTTCAAAAAGTATGATGCTATAACTCTTCCCACTGCGCCTGTTTTTGCACCTAAGTTTTCAGAAATTAACAAGATGTCTCTGTTCGAGATATACAACTTAGATTATCTGGGCGTAGGTCCAAATTTGGCAGGTTTACCACACATTTCAGTTCCTATAAATAAAGACGGTGAATTGCCTTGTGGAATTCTTTTTGTTGGTGACCATTTCTCTGAGTCAAAACTTATTTCGTTAGGTTCAGCTGTTGAGGTGTTACAATGACTAATCCCCAAAAATTCACAAAAGACGTGGTAATAGGTTTAGAGATTCACGTTTCATTGAACACACATACTAAACTTTTTTGTTCATGTAGAAACTCGCACTTATCAGAACCCAATGAGAACATATGTCCTATCTGTCTTGGCCATCCAGGTTCAAGACCGCTGTTGAATGGAAAGGCTGTTGAGTATGCAGTTATGCTTGCAAAAGCTCTTGATTTTGAAATTACTGACAAGCTTATTTTTTCCAGAAAAACTTATTTCTATCCAGACCTCTCTAAGAATTATCAGATAACCCAATATGAAGAGCCTCTCGGAAAAGATGGCCACATAATTTTAGATATGCCTGTTGATGGGAAACTAGTTGAAAAGAAGATTGGTTTAGAGAGGATTCATATTGAAGAGGATCCTGGAGCCATCATACATAAACCAGAGTATACTCTTATTGATTATAACAGAAGTGGATGTCCACTTTGTGAAATTGTCACAAAACCTGAATTAAACAGTCCAGAAGAGGCAAGAGCATTCATCAAGAAAATCTTGACAGTTGTAAATTATCTTTCCATCTTTGATTATTCTAACGGAATCATAAAAGCAGATTTGAATATTTCTGTAAAAGAGACAGGCTATAAGCGAACTGAGATTAAGGGTGTTTCTGGATTCAAAGATATCCAAGATGCTTTGGAATATGAGATTGCTAGACAGCGCCAATTTCCAAAAGATGTATTAATAGAAACAAGGGGTTATGATTCAACGAATAAGATGACTTTCTCACAGAGAGCTAAAGAGACTGAAGAGGATTATGGTTACATCTATGAAAGTGATATAGTGCCACGTGTACTTAAAAAAGATTTTTTGGAATCCATTTTTTCAAAGATTCCGGTATTGCCTGATGAGAGAATCCGAAAATATGTCTCAAACGGAATTGATAAGACTGATGCTGAATCTTTGTCTTCTCTCAAGGAATTATCCGACCTCTTTGATTGGCTAATCTCTAAAAAGTGTGACTCGAAGACTGCTCTTAGATATCTTACTAGGGAAGTGTTAACCATAATAAATGATGGTTTGTTACTCCCTTCGTCGCTTGCTGAGGATTCTCTTAGAGAAAATATATTTACGGTTATATCCTTATTTTCAGAAAGGAAGATTAATAATCACACAGCAAGAGAGATGGTGTTTAAAATTGCTAAATCTGTTTCAGAGAAAAAAGACTTTGATGTTTTGCGCCATCTAAAAAATAATAATCTTTTGATTGATGATTCAATTGATATCGAATCTGTTTGCTCGGAAGTTATTGGAGAGTCTAAACAGGCAGTTGATGATTATCTCTCTGGAAAAGATTGGTCAGTAAATTTTCTTGTTGGTCAAGTGATGAAGAAGACGAAGGGGAAGGCTATGCCTGATGAAGTTAAACAGATGTTAAAAGAAAAACTAGATAAGAAGAAAAAAGAAAAGTAATGCTTTTCAATAATGAAATACAATATTTTATATTGATTGTTTTGTAATGAGGTTTGTAAGATGCTAAGAGATATAACATGCAATGAGATTTCCGCTAAGGATATTGGAAAGACGGTTAAATTGGCCGGTTGGGTTCATTCAGTGCGAGATCATGGTGGAGTTGTATTTATCGATTTGAGAGATAAATATGGAATAAGCCAAGTTGTGTTTAATAATATAAACAATATAACCAATAATCCTCCAAAAAGAGAATATGTTATACAAATTAAAGGAAAAGTAAGGAAACGAAGTGCAGACACATATAATTCTAAGATTGAAACTGGTGAAGTGGAAGTTCTTGCTTCTGATTTGAAAATACTTAGTAAATCAGTGCCTGTGCCTTTTGATATCTCTGACGAAGAAAATGTCAATGAAGATACGAGACTGAAGTATAGATTTCTTGATTTACGGCGCAAGAAAATGCAGGAGAATCTCAGACTTCGTCATCTTGGAAATCTTGCTGCAAGAAACCATCTTACTAAAGAGGGTTTTATTGAGGTTGAGACGCCAATGTTAGTGAGATCCACACCCGAAGGTGCGCGGGACTATGTTGTTCCAAGTCGTGTGAACCCTGGTAAATTTTATGCTCTTCCACAGAGTCCTCAGCTATATAAGCAAATCCTTATGGTTGGTTCAGTGGATAAGTATTTTCAGTTTGCGCGTTGCCTCAGAGATGAGGATTTAAGAGCTGACAGACAGCCCGAGCATACTCAGCTTGACATGGAGATGAGTTTTGTTGAGCAAGATGATATATTTTCAACTGTTGAAGGTGTAATCTCTGAGGTGGTCAAAGCCGTTACAGGGAAGAAACCCAAGACTCCCTTTCCTCGTATTGATTATGAGGAATCTATGCAGAAGTATGGGACTGACAAGCCAGATTTAAGATTTGGTTTGAAGATTATGGATGTAACTGAGATGATGAAGAAGTCTGATTTTTCAGTTTTCAAGTCAGTCATCTCTTCTGGTGGTTCTGTAAAGATGATTAATCCAGATTTTGCTCTTTCCAGACCTGAATTTGATAGATACATAGAGTTTGTTAAATCTGTCGGTGGGAAAGGCATGGCTTGGATGTTGAGAGGTAAGTCGCTTGAGTCTAATATTGTAAAATATTTTCCTGATTCTGTCCAAAAGAAATTATTGGAACAAACAAAAATTGGTTCGCTACTTTTCATAGCGGATGAAGAAAAGAAGGCTCTTGATGTAGCTGGGAAGCTAAGACTTAAGCTTGCAGAGGACAAAGGTCTGATGAAGAAAGATAAATTTAATTTCTGTTGGGTGGTGAACTTTCCTTTGTTCTCCTGGAATGAAGAGACTGACCGTTGGGATCCGGAGCATCATATGTTCACGATGCCCAAAAGTGAGTGTGTGAAGTATCTCGAAAAAGACAACTTTCATCCTGAGAAGGTTTTTGCTGATTGTTATGATTTTGTTCTTAACGGCACCGAGCTTGCTTCTGGTTCGATAAGAATTTCTGATCCTGATATACAGTCAAAAGTTATGAGGGTTGTTAGCTATACTGAGGCAGAGATTAAAGACCGCTTTGGATTCCTTCTTGATACTTTCAAATATGGAGCACCACCCCACGGAGGGATTGGTATAGGTTTTGATAGGCTTATTGCTATTCTTCTAGGATATTCTGATATAAGAGAAGTTATTGCTTTTCCGAAGAATAAATCTGCAGAGAGCCTTATTGATAAGGCACCATCGCACATTACTGCAAAGCAATTGAAAGAGCTTAAGTTAAAACTTGATATTGTTAAAAA
>CAZOXV010000013.1:0-13012 GCA_964583935.1 uncultured Methanosarcinales archaeon
TCTATGGTAATCTCATCAGGATTGGCTACTCTTGTTAGTTTTTTCTTAGACATATTCTTAAAAAAACAGGTGCATTATAAAAACATTTGGAGAAGGGAAAGGAAAAGACAAGAACAAGATCCAAAAACACAGATAATTTAACAATAAAGTAAATGTTTTTATAACAAGAAGTATAGAAAAATATATGCAAAAAATAAAACAGGAAACAAAAGGACAACAAAACGTAAACCTTGTAATTCCTGTACTAATAATACTAATAGTGGGAAGTCTTGCGATAATAATATACTACGCATCCCTCAGTCTTGAAAGTAACAACACACCAGTAAATACAGAAGGTGAAGAATTACCAGAACTTACAGAAGAAGAGACTCTGGAAAAGATATCAGCATGTGACTCAGGAATTAGTGACCATCAAAAAGATTGGTGCTATCTTGATTTAGCAAAGAAATATAGAATAGACTCATGCCAGAAAATAATACAGGACGATTTCAAAAAATATTGTAAAGCATTAGTAAATAAAGACAGCTCAGAATGCGAAAATATAATCTCCACATCAGCTAGGGACGCTTGTTACATAAGCATGGCAATAATTCTTAATGATAAAAAACTATGCGAGAAATCCGCAAGACAGGAATTCTGTGAATCATCATTACCATAAAATTAACAAAAAGCTATAATGATTTAAACAGCTTAAATACTTTCTCTTTTCCAATCATAAGAATAAAATTAGCAAGTTTTGGTCCTTTCTCTTTTCCAATCATAATTCTATAACATGCTTTGAAAAAATCTTTACTATCTACTCCAAACTGGTTGACGATATCGTAAAATTTGTTATGGAGAGCAACAGCATCAATATTTTCTGATTCATTAGAAGCAAGGAAGTCAGCAACAGAATGTAAGGCAGTCTTCATTTCAGAGCTCAAATTCAAGTCATCTGGAGCTCTATCATTTATTGAAAATCTAAACTCTTCGGGGGCATACTTCTCAATCCAGTTTTTGGCACATTCAGCCCTTAACCTCAATCTTTGCTTGTCCGCATCATTAGATAGCTCATCGCTATAATATTCAAGAGTCTTATCTACATCAAAAGAACATATCAATAGAACAGTTGTTAAATGTCTAAAAGAAGGCTGATAAGGCATATCCTTTTTTAGTTCACCCACGCAGCTCAGTTCATATATTCTTTTTTGTTTGAGGTACTCTTTCTCCTTGGCAGATTCTTTCTTGTAATAGATTCTTTCGCATTTATCAAAGTCTTCGTAAAGCTTCACAACATCAAGATCAAAAGAAATTGCAAACTCAGTACCTGGCCGTGTTCCTGCAAAAAGCCATCTAAGCATTGCAGGCTCATATATTTCAAGACAATCTTTGATAGTTATTACATTTCCTAAAGAAGAAGAAATCTTACCGCCCGCACCTTTAACTGTAATAAAATCATATTTTTCATATACAGGAGCTTCCCAATCATATAACTTAACAATCTCTTTTGCGGTTGTATATGATCCACCAACTGTTGAATGCTCTTTACCACCGGGCTCAAAATCAACTTTCTCATACGCCCATCTCATTGGCCAATCAACACGCCATGGCAACTTAAGAAAAGGCGCCTCACGTATATTAATCTCGTGCCAATCAGATTCTGCTTTACGCTTTATCTTGACTTTGTGATCTCCATCAAAATCAGAGAACTCCACTAAATCATCGCCCTTTTCAGGATCATAGCCGGATAGTGGAAGCCACGATGAAGACAAAGGTTCTTTCCTGTACTTATCTAGAATATCTTTAATTTTACCAAAATTCTTCAATGCAGTAATAATCCCATCCGAATAATCACAATTCCTATATTTTTTTGATTGATAAATAAATTCAGGATTGATATCCAGAACAGGAAGAACGGATTCTATCTCAACCTCGTTATGACGTGCATAACTTTCTTCCGTACCAAAAGGATCAGGTATATCAACTATAGGTTTTCTCAAATGTTTTTTCAGCATCTCTTGTTTTGGCATATTTTTTGGTACTTTTCTAAAAACATCATAGTCATCCCATGAATAAATGAATCTAACTTCTTTACCTCTATCACGTAAAGCACGCGCAACCAAATCAACAGTAATTATCTCCCTGAAGTTTCCTATATGTATAGTACCTGATGGAGTAATACCGGATGCTACAACATATTTTTCTTTGTCACCTTTCTGAGCAATTACCCGCTTTGCGACAGAATCTGCCCAATGAACTAATTCACTTTCACTTTTCATACTTTAAAAAAATAGGAATCAATATATAAAATTTTAGAATAAATTGCACTATATAAGAAAATTAAAACAAATAAAAAAATTCGTGAGAGTTTCCTGAATCACTTTTTGTTTCTTGATTTAACCAAACTAGATCTCCTTGAAACATGATGACCAACCATGAAGACCAAAACAAAAGTCAGCAATAAAGCAACAGCATATGATGCATAGCGAATATAGGGTACAGCCACAGTAGTAGCTTCAGCAGGATAATACTTACCTTCTTCTTGCTCCCGCACAAGAATCTCAACATCATCATATGACTCAGTCTCGGTTGATTCAGCATCAATAGTTTCAGTGGCAGTATCGGTAGTTCCATGATCTTCAGATACAGCAACAACCACATCTGATTCCTCGGAAGAAACACTTTCATCGGTTTCGCGAGACCGCGGAGGATAATCAGGTGAAACGTCAGATGATGCACCTGAAGTAGTATCATCAACATCCATCTCTAGAACAAAAGTTTCAGATTCATCCGATGGTAAGTTAAAAGTCATTATCTGTCCATGACCAATATAACCCACATCGTAAAATGACATATAAGATGCTAGAGAAACTACAAACAATAATGAAACAAGAATCACCCAAATCTTTTTTCTTTCAGGATATAAAACTGCTTTACCTTTCTCAGATAGGTCGTAATATTTCCATTTTCTGCCTTCATCTTTTTGTTTCACCAAACCAGATTTTGCCAGATGTTCAATATGCTCTTTGATAGTCGCGGCAGCAAGATTCATATTTTCAGAAAGTTCAGTTATAGTCTTCCGTCTTACATCTAACTCTTTGAGTATTTCTACACGAGTATCTGAAGCAAGAGCTTTAAACGCAGATTTATCAAGGACAATCTTCTCATCAGAAATTTCATCATCCTCATCATTATTGAATCTTTGCTTCATAATTCATTGACATTAGAATTGTACGCTTTAAAAAGATTATGCAAAGATAAGGTAAAAAGCTAAGAAAAAGAAAACAACTAATCTTCTTGAACGAAATCTTCAACTTTAATCTGCTTCTCCTTATCTGCTGTAAGAAGACCCCTCTTTCTCAAATACTCACGTGTTAGTATGTAGAAAAAGAGTTCCAAAGATTTCTTTCCTTTATTATTGCAAGGAACAACAAGATCTATGTTGTTGGATTGATTATTAGTATCGCATAATGCAACTACAGGAATACCTATTCTCAAAGCATCATCAACAGCATTTCTGTCAGGCCAAGAATCCGTCACTAAAAGGACTTTAGCTTCAGTAAAGTTCTCAAGATTAGTATTAGTAAGTATTCCAGGAGGATATCTCCCCGCATAAATATTAACACCAGTATATTTCTTCAGAAGCTTGATTGGTCTCCATCCATTCTCACGTCTACAAACAACAAGAATCTCATGAGGTTCATACTGTGCAAGAAGATTTGCAGCAAGCCTTATTCTCTCGTCAATCTTTTGTATATTAAGAACGGATAAACCATCAGGTCTTGTCTTGTATATGAAAGGTTCCATGTACTTAGTTCTAAATTTAGTACCAATGTGGATTCCGGCCTTCAAATACAAATCCTGATCAACCAAAAACTCTGGTTCTTTTGACTCAGTTGCCATATTGTTTGTTTGGAAATAGAGTCTATTTAAAAAGTTTTCTACAAAACTTGATATATGAAAAACAAAAAAATGTCTACAAAAGGTCTTAAACGAAGTTGCTAAATATCTCTCTTGTAAAAGATAAATATCTAATTTTCAGAATCTAGAAGGTGTAAAAATGAAAGTTTCAATAGGATCCTTAAATGGTGCAAAGAACACCGCTGTCAGAAATGTTATCAATAAAATATGGCCTAATTCTGAATATTATTCCGTGAAAACAGAATCAAATGTAAGTGAACAACCAAAATCTGCGGAAGAAGCCATTGAGGGAGCAATAAATAGAGCAAAGAGTGCACTTGGACAAAAAAATAGTGATTTAGGAATAGGATTAGAGGGAACGGTTGAAACAAATAGATACGGGATGTTTCTATATGGATGGGTTGCAATAGTTGACAAAAATGAAAAGATTGGTCTCGGTTCAAGTGGTAAAGTTCTTGTTCCTGAATGGATGAAAAATAAGATAGATGCAGGAGAAGAGATGGGACCCATTATGCAAGAATTCATGAAAGATAAAGATAATAATATAAGACATACAGAAGGAACCAGCGGACTTCTAACCAAGGGAATGTATTCAAGAATACATGAGTTTGAAGATGCAGTAATGTGCGCACTCTCAGTATTTCTATCTAGTGAATTTTACGATTTAAAAGACAAGTTAGAAGATAAGATAGAATAATAAACAGAGCTCATTTGAAAGAAACACCAACTGGTGCAATAATAGAAACTATCACGCCACCATCAGATATATCCATATCAGATAAAGGATGAAGTATTATTATCTCATTGTTTACTTTTGTTGCCATGTTCTTGAATATCATGAGAGTTCTGTTATGCAATGATTTTTTCCAAATCTTTTCTTTGAAATCATTGATTTGCCCTTTCTTAACGAAAAAAACAATTGGTTCATAACTTCTTACTCTTTGGATAGAAAAAACGTACAGCAGACTTTCTGGATAATGACCAGCAAAATAGAAAGACTGGAAATTAATTCCTGAGATAGACATCGCAGCATCCAATGCAGAAGACATACCTATTGGTAGTAATCGTACTTTGTCTTTAAAATCAGAATGAATCATATGAACTATATCTGAACCAGGATCCAAAAAAGATGGTATCCCTGAACCAGGAAGTATTGCAAAATCTTCCCCTTCTTGAATAAGTTTTCTCGCTTTCTGAACAGAATTTGAATCTATTATAAGCAATTCAGTATCTTCACCAACAATCTTATTTTCCGTCAATCGACTAGTAAAACCATCAAACTGCTCGATAAATACATGTTTAACAGTTTTAAGAATTTTAACAGAAGAAAAACTTAGATCGCCAAGATAATCACCTATTGGTGCTGCTAACACAAAAACATTCATAGTTATAGAGAATCAAGTAGACTTATATAATAATTTCTAAGAAACAAGAAAGCCCATATTATCAAACGCAGAAACAAGAATCCTGATGTTACATCATAAAATTTTAAATATAGCCAAGAATTCTTAGAAAGCATGATAATAGGTGTTGTAGGAAAACCTAACGTTGGTAAGAGTACTTTCTTCAAAGCACTTACACTTGCAAATGTAGAAATTGCTAACTATCCATTCGCTACAATAAAACCAAATAATGGTGTCGGGCACGTTCGTGTTAAAAGAGTCGATAAAGACTTTGATAGAACAAGCAACCCAAGAGAAGGATATTGCCAAGGAGATTGGAGATTTGTTCCCATCAAACTGATAGATGTTGCTGGGCTTGTTCCAGGAGCATCAGAGGGTAAAGGCATGGGAAACCAATTTCTGGACGATTTAAACCAAGCAGATGCGCTAATTCATGTTATAGATGCGTCGGGTTCAACAAATGAAAAAGGGGAGTCTGTGAAACCAGGAACCTATGACCCTGCAAAGGACGTCATGTTTTTAGAAGATGAACTCGACATGTGGTACTTGAGAATACTAAAGAAAGGTTGGGAAAAGGTTGCAAGGCAAGTACAGCAAGAGCATGGAAAACCAGAAATCAGTATTGCAAAACAATTATCCGGTGTTGGTGCAAAGGAGGAAATGGTAAAAGAAATTCTAAGAGAGATAGGACTGTACGAGAAAGCACCAACTGATTGGTCTGAAGGAGAACTAAAAAAACTTGTCTCTGAGATAAGAAAGATAACAAAGCCCATGGTAATAGCGGCGAACAAGATAGATGTTCCTGAAACAGAAAAAAACATTATGGGCTTAAAAGAAAGATTCAAAGATTATACAATAATAGGATGCAGTGCGGAATCAGAGCTCGCATTGAAAGAAGCTGCGAAAAACAATCTCATCGAATATATACCTGGTGACAAAACTGTTACAGTAATTGAAGATAATAAAGATAAACTTACAGAGAAGCAAATAAAAGCGTTGGAATTTATTAAATCTAATATCCTTGAGAAGTTTGGAAATACAGGAGTTCAAGAAGTAATAGACAGAGCAGTTTTTGATGTCTTAGGCAACATAGCAATATTTCCTGGTGGTGTAAATAAGATGGAAGACCAGTATGGAAATGTACTCCCTGATTGTTTTCTTATGCCAAGTGGCAGCACAGCGCTCGATTTTGCATTCAGAGTCCATACTGACATAGGCAATAAGTTTATACGTGCCATTGATGCAAGAACAAAAATGACTGTTGGAAAAGAACATAAATTAAAACATAGAGATGTTTTAGAGATTGTGACTGCAAAATGAGAAAGTTTGGTTTGGTTGATATAGTAACTAACAGAAATATAGATCTAAATACAAAAAAAGCCTTGTTGAGTGTTCCCAGCATCTATGTCTGTGAATCGGTAAACGATTTTGAGATTGAGAAATATAAAATAAAAGAGAGGTATAGTTCCATAGCATTCTCGAGAGTATATATTGAGCCTGAGCTAACAACAGAAGGTAATATACGCGAATATGTTCATTTGGAGAACCAAAGCTCATTGGGATTCTGGTTATCAGATGAAACGCAAAGACTTAATGTACTATGGCCATGCGTTGAGACAATACACCTCTCGCCCAGCAAATTAGAAGATTATATAGAAAATCCAAGAGAAACAGATGGTGCTCTTCTTATCTACGACAAAGAATATGACAACCCCTTTCTGATGATGATAATGGAAGACACATATAAACAAGGTATTAACAAAATAATGAAAGAAATATGGCCAAAAACAACATAATAGACTTAGTTACATTAATCATTTCTTCTTAATCTTTTTTCTATCAAACTTTTTCTCCTTATCAAAATCATCAGGGAGATCATTGTCATCCATGTGCCTTCTTCGTTCAAAAGTTCCAGCTATATCAATGAGATACTTACCATCACCAGTTTTGAATATAACTGGATTTTTTTTGTTGAAAAGACTAACAAGATCCAATTCAAAAAGGCCGGGTTTAAGAGCCCTAATAGACTCTAAGTCAAGAACTACAGTCTCATCAAGATTCTCTGGCTTATCACCAATAATATCAAAGACATCATCCTCAATCTGCTTTTTCTCGCTCTTTGTCAGATTAGCAGTTAGATTTTTCACTTCTTCCAGTTTGTCTTTCCTAATAAAATAAAATAATTTAGAACTACATGTGCAACCAGCTAGGATTTCAGGTGCGCCATCATCGTACAATTTTCCGCAACGTACGCATTGATGTGGCATTTTTATTTTTTCCTCTTACTTTTCCCATTCCCAGAATTCTTTTTCTTTTTTGTACTTATTTTCGTGGAAAGATTATTTATTAAAAGCTCAACTTTGTCAGGGTCTTGCTTTATCTCCTTGACAATTGATGCAGGGCCTATTATGGTCATTCCCGTCCTGTCACCCATAAGCATATTCACAATATGAGTCTTCAACTGGTTAAAGAACTCTCTATCTGCATGTTTAGCTTTTGGATCGATAGTAGAAAGCTCAATACCCTTGAAATTATCATCTGCATTCTGACCTATCTGCTCCATAGTCCTCTGTATAAGAGTAGCTTCTTCATCTTTTTTCAACTTGCCTTCAATCAGAAGAATCTTATTCTCTGATACAAGATTCAAGAGTTTCTTAATTCTCTGATCAGGAGACAAATTCTGAATTTGAACATGTGGAATATATTGTAAAGTTAACATTGTAGACTAACCTTTTATTAGTTGTATGTATTAAAAGTTTTTCTATTATTTGTTTCAATCATATATATTAATAAGTTTATTTTAAAAATTATAAATTGTTTATACTTATCACACTAAATCAAAAAGCTTTTCGTAAAACTCTTCAACATTCTTCCCTGTTTTTGCAGATATCCCAACTAAATCATATTGAGGAAATGCAGATTCAATGCGTTTTATATTTGATTTCTTTAGGTCTGTTTTATTGCCCACAATAAGAACAGGTATTTTTCTGGCCGCCAAGTTACCAACAATAGTTATATTCACTTGAGAGTAAGGATCCAATGTAGAATCAAGCACAACAACAACACAATCCATGTCATCAAGCCACTTTATTGAGTCTATAACACCTTTTGTTGCCTCTTTAGCCCGTGCCTTTGCATCTTTCTCTTTCATACCTTTCTTTATGAAATCCTCGTAATCAATCTTTGTAGCAATACCAGGAGTGTCAACAAGATTGAAAGAAAGTTCTTTATTACCAGATTTCATATGTATCTGTTCCTTGATTTGGATTTCTCTAGTCTCATGAGCAACATTTGAAACAGAGCCCATCTCTTCTCCTAGCCAATCTTTACAGATTCTATTAGCGAGAGTTGTCTTCCCACCATTAGGCGGTCCATATAGACCTAGTTTCACGTGTTTCTTCTTCTTAAAAAGTCTACGAAGACCGCTAAATAATTTCTTAAAAAAACCAACCATAGTACAATTCAGGATACGTTGAAACGGTTTAAATAGTTTTTGGTTAATAGAGCAGGGACAATTTTATATATGAATAAAAATTATTCATACTATGAACATATTCATAATAATAGACAAAAACAGCCCTGCAGCGAATAACATAAAAGACAAATTGCTTCATGAGCAAAAAATCTTCTCAGAGACAGGTTTAGTTTTTAAGAATCATAAAGTTCACCAGTATAGAAATGCGTACCTAGTAACAAGTCCTACAAGGTCTGTTGATTCTGAGAAGATTGATGAAGACATAGAGTCCATACTCTCAATAAAACCCGACATAATCATTTTCCCAACAACGCATAGGTCAAAATCAAGAATACCTTCGCTAATGGTTCATACTCAAGGAAACTGGGGTGAAGCCGAACTTGGTGGATTAAATAGGAAAATATGCATCTCTGCAGAGAATTTTATAAAATATGCATTACAATATATTGTAAATAATAAGCACAAGTACAAGGATATACGAGACTTTGATGTCGCACAAGAGGTAACACACCATGGACCTATTGTTTCTTGTCCTTCGATGTTCATAGAGATAGGCTCCAGCGAGAAAGAGTGGGATATTGATGATGGAGGAAGAATTATCGCAGATACTCTTGTCTGGCTCATAGACTGCACAGAGGAGATAATAAATTCTGATTATATAACTGCGTTTGGTATAGGTGGTACACATACCTGTTCTAATTTCTTGAAGATAATGTTAAATGACCCCGATATTGCAATAGGTCATGTCTGTCCGAAATATGCATTGGAAAATCTTGACCAAGAGATGATAAAGCAAGGTATGGAAAGGAGCATGAAGAGAGCAGATTTCATAATACTTGACTGGAAAGGAATGGGCGAACACAAAGAACGGATTCTTGATATCCTCGAAGAGATGAATATACCATACAAAAAAACAAAAGAATACAAATACGAAGCACAAACAAATGAAACGAACAATGATAACTAAAATTATTTAGAATTTGATAACCTTTTTCTTATCTCTCTTATCTCAGCAAGAGTCTTATCAAGTTCAGATCTTGTATCTTTGCTATCCTTGTTTTTTTCAACAAGATTTCTAAGCTCTTCCTCAGTATCTACTTCTTTCTCTTTCTTTTCCTCAGAATCATCTTCATTTTCAGTTTCTACTTCATTATCATCTCCGTCAGTTTCAGATTCTTCTTGAGAATCTTCGCTTTCTGAATCTGGTTTAGAAACAAAGTTAGCATCGTGATGAAATCTTTTTTCTTCATCCAACTCTTTAATAGCAATCTGTAAGTCTTCATTTATCTCGGAAGGACGCCTATCATAACCCTTAGCAATAACAGTCATCACAAGTTCATGAAAATCCTTTTGAGTATATTTATCTGAATTTTTTTCTGCAAAATCAGTTATAATCTTTTTATAAGCATCATCAAGTTTTTCTGTCTCAAAAAGAGGCTTCTTATCCTTTTTTTTGAAAGCGCCTGAGAAAAAAGAGAATTTCTTATTTTCTTTGTTTGAGGAATGTGTTTCTTCTGACTTGGCTTTCACTTCGTCAGTTTCTTCCTTCCTAGTTGCTCTTTCTCCAGATTTTTCTTTCTCCTTTGATTCGCTTGCGTTATTTGATTCTTCTGAATCTTTAAGGGCGCTTAAAGCAGAAGACAGTTTGTCCAATTTAGAATTTTTATCCTTACTATCTGAATCTTCAACTTCATCATCCTTTCGAGTGTCTTCACTAGACCCCGATTTCTCATCATCCGAGCTAGAAGAAGCTGGATGGGGCGATTTTACTTTTCTTCTTCTCTTTGAAAGAAAGAAAACATCAATAATAGTATAGATGAAATAGATGAAAAAAACAAAGAACAATACAACAATCACATAAGTGATAATATCTCCCATCTATACACCTCTTTTTTAATACTCTTTGAAAAAAATAAAACAAAAATTAAGGGAATATGAAAACCCTTGTTGTATGAAGCACATCAGGAACAACAGTTTCAACAGTTAATGGAAAACCTGTTGCTGACACAAAGCTAAAGGTTAAGTCAGCATTAGCATCTATAGGGTGTGGTGCTCTAAGACAAAGCATTGCAACCTCACCACGCTGAAGATAACCAGTTCTATGACCACTTGATGTCACAAGATGATCAACAAAATAGTGAGTGTCATTAAGGTTCTCACAACCTTCCCCACCATAAGGAAGATTAGCAGAGGAATTCATTGTCATTAACTCTGCAAGTGTATCGTTAAACCTTATTGTTTCAGAACCTGCGACTGGCTTAAGCTTAACAAAAAAATCCCGTATGCTCCCAGTAGTTCCGTCAGTACCATAAATAACTAAAGCCTCCATCCCTGTCGAAACAGATTCAGTCGCTCTATCACCAGTAAGAAGAGCTCTATTCTGCAGACTTACTGCAGTTTGTACAAGAACACTTGCAGCAATAGCAGCCACAAGTATCATTGCAATAAAAATTATTAATGTACCTACACCAATTTCTGCTTTTTTCCCATTCATTATTTTCACCTTATGGGAATATGTAGACCCTTTCAGCAGTCATGATGTTCGGTGTAGATGTCTCAACAACCAAAGGTGTTCCTCTAGAAGGATTGAAACTAACCAAAACCTTTGTACCTTCTCCAATTGAACCAGGAGCAGCATAACAAAGCTCAACAATGTCTCCCCTTACAATATAACCCTGCTGATTGTTTGGACCTTCAACTAAATACCTTACAGTAAAAGTACCGTTGTTATCCGAAGAATCAAAACAATATCCATCATCACAAGCCACGGATGTGTTTCGACCACAACTTGCATTACTATACCTATAATCACCGTTGATCATCTCAGTGTCAAAGCTCAGAAGAGCATCTTCTAAAGTCACTGGGTCAGAACCAGGTGATAACTTAACTTTTTGTCTAAAATCATCAACAAAACCGTCAGTACCGTTAGTAGCATATAATAACAACGTTGTCATACCTGTGCTAACTTGACCTCTTGTACGGTCGCCAGTAAGCAATGCACGATTTTGTAAACTTGTCGCTGTCTGAATTAGAACTCCTGCAGCAATAGCAGCAACCAATATCATTGCAATAAAAATTATCAGAGTACCAATACCCATATCTGCTTTTATGTTACCCAAACTAATCGCCCCCAAAGTTTGTACTAAAAACTCTTACGAAAAACAGGTTTATATATTTTTCTAAAAAACAAACAAAAATTAAAGAAGAAAAAAATTAAAGAAATAATTGTGGGAAACAAAGAATGTAAGATTATATCTCCACAAAATTATGGGAAAACATAGATTCTATCTTCAGTCATTATATGCGGTGTACTCGTTTCTATAACAAGAGGAGTCCCACGTAGAGGAATAAAACTAACCATAAACTTTTTGTTCTCAGGAATTGGGCCCGGCGAAGCAAAACACAGTTCAACAACATCGCCTCTTACTATATAACCAGGCCTATGGGATCTACCCTCCACAAGATAGTTCACAGAAAAAGTGCCCATGTGAGTAGAACTATTGTAATAATAGCCGTCACCAGTGCCATCCCAGAGAGGATCACGTTGACAAGATGCATTAGTATAAGTATAATCAGCAGCAAGCATATCCGTATCAAAACTAAGAAGAACGCCACCTTGCGGAGACATAGATAATGCCTCAGAGCCTGGAGCAAGTTTCACCTTTAATCTAAAATCAGTAAGATTTCCATTACTACCGTCCATGCCATAAAGACTCATCGTAGTCAATAAAGTACTTACTTGGCTTCTTGCACGATCGCCAGTGAGCAGTGCCTTATTTTGAAGGCTAACACCAGTCTGTATCAAAACACCAGCAGCAATAGCAGCAACAAGAATCATAGCAATAAAAAGAATAAGAGTCCCTATACCCATATCTGCTTTCTTTGAATACAAATAACACACCTACAGAATTTAATTATGAAATCAGTTTATAAACTTTTTGCAGAAAAACTTCTTTATCTCAATAATTGGGATTTAACAGAACCAAAGACAAGAAATTAAGAAAAAAGAAATAAAAAAATATCTTCCCTTATGGGAAGATGTAGACTCTTTCAGCAGTCATAATGTTTGGCGTAGCTGTCTCAACAACCAAAGGTGTTCCTCTTGAAGGATTGAAAGTTATCAAAACCTTTGTATCTTCTCCAATTGAACCTGGAGCAGCATAACAAAGCTCAACAATATCTCCCCTTACAATATAACCCTGCTGATTGTTTGGACCTTCAACTAAATACCTTA
>CAZOXV010000014.1:0-12616 GCA_964583935.1 uncultured Methanosarcinales archaeon
TGGTAAATGCTTTCGTCACTTGTTGGTCTACAAACGACTCCTGTCGAACACGTCATAGAAGCACAAACTCCATTTGCGCTCAGAGAACCCAAAGTCCCACATACAACTCCTGAATTATCACAGCCACAACGCAAATTAGAATTACCACTATCAAGATTGCCAGACATTTTACTATTCTGTCTTACGACATCGTAACAATATGAACCACGAACAGCCCACCTAGAATTTGCACTACAAAAAGTATTATCACCTATGGCATCATAATCACAACAAGCAGGCTCACCAATAGCACCACCAGAATCCCATGTGTCTCCATGTGTACCATATTCCAGATTGCTACCACCCTGATCAGCAGTCCCACAACAGCCTGTGTGAGATGCATCAACACCATCAATGAAAGTTCTTCCAGAACAAGTACAATGTGAAGACTGTGTATCCCAATTTATTGTATATGCATTGCTCCAGGAGGTGGTAGTGCCAGTACTGTAGATAGCACTATCACAAGCACCACCCGAATTAACGCCTTCATCTGAACCTTGTACTGCTTTAAATCTCAATCTATACTGAAGAAGACCTTGATACTCGCAAAGAAGGGGAGTCGGATCAGCGACAGTACCTATGTCATCATGTAACATGGTCCTCTCTCCACAGGTATTATCAGTTGTTTTTGATGCCGTAGTCCAAGAAAGAGTATGCACATCATGAATCTGCAATATGTATTGCCCACCTGTTCTTGCACAGCTATCACAAGGAGCCGCAGAAACTAAACAAGGAAGCAGAACTAAAAAAAACAGAGCGAAAAATAAAGCAAATTTTCTCATCATCCTGTTTTATATGAAAATGCTTTATATAGTTTTCGAGATATTATTCAAGAAATATATAAACCAGAAAAAGTGCAAACTACTTCTTAACAGGAACTAATTCATCAAAGCCAAAACGTTCAGGATATTCTCTCCAAAGACCTTCACATTCATTGAAATATTTACACTCCTTACATTGTGGTCCTTTTAGTTTCATGTTAGAAACTCTTGACTCTTTGAAATCCTCAACAGTCCTAACATATTCCTCGAGACGAGTCTCCGGTATATACATCTCCGAAATGTATTCCTCATAACCTTGCATAAAACATAGAGGAACAGCTTCAACCATTACACGAGAATTATTAGCAATTGCAACATCTAAGCCTTTCCTAACAAATGGCATGGCAAGAGAAATTCTTGGAACCATGTTCTCAAAATTCAGACGTGCATTGCCACACGCATGAACAAAAGCATATTGAAATTGGTCAACTTTAAGGTCTACCATCAATTCAGCAAATTCTTTAGCAAATCTATAGTTGGGCTTGACAATAACATGATTAACAATTATATACTGACCTAACTTCTTCAGATTTTTAATCCCTTGCAATGTCTGATTGAAAGATTCTGCACCAGTCAAAAAATCATGTATTTCTCTTTTATGCCCATGAAGTGCAGGCGAAAACTCTGTCGCACCAGCATGTATAATTCTTCTACAGAAATCAACGCTTGAAAACATACGACCATTCGATTGTATCTGTATTAGTTTATACCCCATTTTTTTTGCTTCATTAACAAGTCTGAGACAATCAGAACGTATTGTAAATTCTCCACCAGTGAACACGACACCTTCACAACCGGACCTGATACCCGATTTCAAGTTTTCAAGAATAATATCATAATCCTTATTTTTATATTTCTTATTATCTGCTTGTACACAGAACAAACAATTATTATTGCAAAGATAACCAGTTTTTATGTCAACACGTTTCATTATATACCTCGTAGATTAAAAGAAATACAATGCGAGTTTAAAAAAATAATGCGAAACTAAGAGAAAGCTTCTCTGAAAATATTTCGCTTAGACTCATCATCTTCATAAAGATCTGGTATGCCAGGTAATATCTTTATCCATTTCTCCAAAATCTTCTTCTCTTCTTCATTGTGAAGAATTTTATCCATTATGAATTCAAACATTCCCAAATGTATCTTATGTCGATAGTTGGAATGAATATTAGAAACAAAACCATTCTTCTCCATATAAATTTCAAGAGGGCAGATTCCACAAAACGCAGACCACGGACATGCATTGTCACAACCATAAGTACTTAAATTTGACATAGAAGACATAGTCTTTGTCACAGAATGGTTCAATAAATCATCATAAGAAGAATTGAATACATCACCAATCTTAAACTCCTCCTTAGTTCGTGCCTCATCACAAGGGAAAATACTACCATCATAATCATAAAGTAGCTGAGTCACTATTGCACCGCAAGGACTTATCATCTCCGCATAATTAGGATTTATTCCATTCAAGAACTTAATGAGTATTAAAATGGTTAGCTGTTCAGCAATCTGTATTCCTTTTTTATTTAACTCAATCATATAATTAACAACAGATTTCCATCCCTCAAGAAATTCTTCAGCGGTATAACCATCTTTTTTCCAAGATCCTATCGCATATCCGAACCGCGATACATATTTGAAACGCAACACTCCAAAACCCTGCTTAACATATTCATCAACAATCTCTTTCCAATTTTCAAGAGATGTTTTAGTAACAACAGGCATTGCAGTAAGGCTTGGATAACCTTTTTCCTTAAGCTTATTTAAAGCGTCAATTGTTATCTCATATGAAGAATCGTTTGATGAAGTAACTTTCCGATTATAGTCTTGTATCTGTTTTGGACCGTCTAAAGATAGACATATAGAAGTCGTGTTTTTTTTCTCAACAAAGAAATCCACTATTTCTTCGGTAAGATATGCGGCATTTGTTATAAGCGCAAACTTAACATCTTTACCATTTTCCTTGGACAATCTCTCTGAACGTTCAATAGCTCTCTTAACAAGGTCAAAACGAAGAAGCGGTTCTCCACCAGTAAATTCTATTGTAATAACTTTCTCAGGAGTATTATGAATGAAATCTATAGTTTTATCCATTGTCTCGGGAGTCATATCCTTATCTGTCTTATCAATGGGTTCCCTGAATGCGTAACAATATTTGCAAGTAAAATTGCATCTTAAAGTAGGAACAACAATATGTAATCTTGTTGCTTCTTTCATATACCAATAGAAATCATTGAATCTATGAGCTAAACTTGAAAAATCTCCTTTGTCAACAATCATATAATTTTCTTTTAACTTTTTGATAAGTTCAGGACTCATATCTCTAAACTTATATTGTCTGAATTCCGCATCAGAAATAAAACACCAATTCCCATAATCATTTACAAGAAGCACCCCATCAGGATATCTCTTGCTTTTTACAGGTATATATTCATATTTTGAGTCCATCATAAACACCATTAAAATGGCAAAACTAAAGAGTTTCACGCATCGTTCTATGCGTTAGGCCCAGTAAAAAATTAAGGAAAGAATAGGTCGCTTCTTTCACATCAATTTCAGAATCCTTAGGTTCTAAGTGAACATTCAATATATCATTATCCTTTTTTGTGACAGCAATCCAGCAATAATCATTGAAAGCATCGACAGTTTCATAAACAGATTTCTCATCATAGATATCACAAGATATTTCCATGTCCGATGATTTTCCCGAAAACTCAATTGTCAAAATACACACCACCAATTCACTAAGCAAGATCTTCTCTTTTTTTATCTAGTTCGTCAATTTCTTCACTTACCTTTCCGCCATCATCATTTTTTGACTCATCAGAATCTTCTTTAACTAAATTTTCTTCCCAAGGCACGGCGCTACCCTCTAGATCTTCAAACTCAAAATCATTGTCACCAAGTTTAGCAGAATCTGATTCTTCAGATTTGTTAATGTTATCAAATGATTTTTCTGAAACTTCTGACTCAGACTTTTTACTTCCATGTTTTTCTTCCCAAGGCACGGCGATACCTTCTGGATCTTCAAACTCAAAATCATCATCATCAATATCATCCAAATCTAATAAATCACTTTGCTGTGATGCTTCAAAGGAGTTCGCCGAATCAGTAACACAAGAATTATCTGAAAAAGTAGAATTTGCTTCAACTTCATATCCCAAAGATTTAGCAAGGACTAAAGACCTTGTTTTTTCTTTCTCCGTACTATTCAATTTATAAAATTTATAGTTTACCAAAGAGTTATAAAATTCAATTGCTAAAACTCGTAATTATTCTTTAGTTATCTTGTTTGTATCCATGTATGAAAGCTTAACTATTATAGAAGAATTTTCGCCCTTATCCAAGATAACAAAGCAATTTGCAAGGAGCTGATAAGATGCAGAAAATACTAAGTCTAAGTCGTATATTGCTTTATTAAGTTTTACAACCACAAAATCTTCTTCAATCGAAAAAAAATTATCAAAATTCATTTTAAGTTGGATAACTGAAGACACTTTATATATTTTTCTGAGATTATATATGACATAAAAAAACACATGATAATAAAACAGATGATTAGCGACAAAAATTTGATGTTGAAAAATAATTACCACATATACTAATCAAATATGGGAAATAATTCTTTCAAGCCAAACTTATTAGCATAATTATTGTGAAGCCCCAAGCAAATCTTATTTTTCGAGCAAAACTTGCATAAGTCAGACTTTTTATATTCTTTAAAAAAATCACTAGACGCAACATAATGTCCATCAATCATATCAACACTTGGACGTTCTATCTCCATAACTCTATTGTACTCGCTTGAATATTTTTCAAATCCAATCATATAACAGAGAGGAACACGTTCAACACGAAAATTAATTTTAGACTTTGACAATATATTCATTGCTGAATATAAATAAAGTTCCACATCAGAGATTTTAACAGGAACTTTTCGTGTGTATTCTTCTTTTGAAGCATTGCCATGAAGATTAACATAATTAAAATTAACAAGATGAATTTCTGGAAAGTTATCCGAAATCTTTTGTGCAATACATGGTAGTTCTTTATAGTTCAATCGGAGAATGGTGGTGTTCAAATAAACAGGGAAACCAATCTTCAGTGCAGACTTGACAAAAGATCTAACAAAACTCACATCATAATCGGGATTTCCTGCAATAATTTTTGAGTTTTTTTCATCAAAGCTATGCAAAGATACAGCAAGATAATTAAGTCCCGATCTCTTTAACGAACCAAGAAATTCTTCATCAAGATGAGTTCCATTCGTTGTTATCCTAGACTCCATGCCCTGTTCGTGTATGAACACAACAATTCTTATTATATCTGGGTGCATGAACGGTTCCCCACCAGTTAACGTAATAAGTCTAGTTTTATTCTTCTTAGCAGCCACCAACTTTTCTTTTACCTTCTCAAAATCAAGAAATAAATTCCGTTTAGGGAAACCACAAAAGATACAATTATTATTACATTCCCGTGTAACATGTATGAATGATTCAAGCATAGCTTAAGAATTTACAACAAATATTTAAATAGAATGTTTAAAATTTATAAATCAAAAACCAAAGCTACCGTGACTACCATGGCTGCCGTGACTGCCGTGACTGCCGTGACTGCCATGACTGCCGTGACTACCGTGACTACCGTGACTACCGTGACTACCGTGGCTTCCATGGCTTCCATGAGTGCCATGGCTACCATGATGGTTATGGGTAACAGAAATTGAACCCGAGGAAAAATTAGGCGTTCCCAAATCATTTGAATGCGTGAAAGTAGCTTCAACATCTCTTGAAGCAAGAGCAGCGCTAATTGCCACAGCACCTATCACCGCAACATTCTGTTTGACTATTTTACCATCCTCTTCACTAAGAAAATCTTTAATAGACTTTTTAAGGGAAGGTAAGCCTTTTTTCATGTTCTTTTGAACAACGTTCTCACTTATAAATTTATCGCAGAATAAAAAATAGCAAACATCAAGGACGTGTTTTCAGAGAACAGTCATATTTTAAATCAATATTAGTATCAATGAATGATTTAACCAAAACAGGAAACTCAAAATATTCTGAATCTAATGGTGGAAGAGTAACATTATGACTTGACTTAATTGTAAAATTCTCAAAAAAACTATATAAAAAAATTTCACATTCTAACGGCTCGTTTGCTAGATTCTCAAATTTAGCAACAAATACGGTCTCATTATAAATGGCAGATACATCATAGAAAGAACTTTCACTATCGTTCACGGAATTAATAACACTAAAAGAAGAAAAATCTGTCTCGGAACTAGGGGTTAAAAATCCTTTTACTTCTACATAAACAAGCTCGTCTGATAAGAATGCACCTTCCAATCTAGAATCTACCCCCGTGGTAAAATGATCATTGGAAAAACGCAAAGAATAAACCAGATCCTGAAATCCAAAACCAGTGAATAAAGAAAAAATAATTGGAATAAGTAAAACAAGAAGTACCAACAGTAAAGCTCTCTCTAATCTTAATCTTTTAACCATATAGTTCGTATAAAAACAAAGATATAAAAAAATATCTATTTATCCAAATAAAAATGTACGATATTCTATTCCTCATAGGACTGTCAGTTATTGGATTATCAAGCTCGTACACAGATATTAAGTATGGAAAGATAAAAAACAAACATCTAATGGTAGGAATTGCTTATGCGCTAGCAGTTAATTTGTTTCTAGTTCTCACAGCAAAAGACGTAAGTTTGAATGCATACACACACTATATTACAAACTTCATATCATCCTTGATCATTGGCTTTGTATTTTGGAAGATTGGAATTTGGACGGCAGGTGACGGAAAGTTATATTCCGTAATGAATCTATTAAGCCCACCATCATCCATAGAGTATGGGTATCTAGGTCCAATGTATGGAATTACTTTTCTCACAAATTCGTTTATAGTATTAACCGTCATATTTGCCTATCGAATATTTACTAGAGTTAGTATGGATGAATTCAAAGAATCACTGAAGTCTACATTTTCAAAAGAAATGATACTAACTATACCTCTGTTTGCTTTTGGTATGCACGTAATAAGTCTATTCAGACCAGGTTGGATTCCTAGTAACATTGTTGTTGACGCGCTACTATTTTATTTTATCTTAACAGTAATATATTACTTTTTTAAAACACACATAAAACTCTTAATAGGAGCATTAGCAGTTTTTAGACTATTAATTGATTTTGAATCTGCATTGACAATTGATTATTGGATTGAGTTCATTCTAATAACAATCAACATGTTCATATTTATGTTTCTTCTAGTAAAACTAAGTTACTTCGCCCTTACAACAGAAAAGAACATAAACGAATTGGAGGAAAAAATGCATCTCGCAGAAGACATAGTGCCTGCAATGTTTATTGAAGAAAACAAAGAAAGAAAAGAAGAGGAGGAAAAAAAATTAGTAAATAGTAAAAATAGATACACAAAAATGAGATTAATAAAGCACACACTTATACAGTACTTCTTCAATGAACAATTTAAACTCCCACATTATAAAACAAAAAAAGGATTAAGCCGAATAAATATAAAATGGATTGAGAAAAATAAAGATAGATTGCTTTTCAGTAGAATAAGAGTATTTGATACCATGCCCTTTGCCCCCATTTTATTTTTGGGATTTCTTACAACAACAATAATAAAAAGTGATGTAATAATCTTTATACTTAGGATGATCTAATGTGAGACGTGAAGATGTTATTAAAGGTACACACACTGTCTGTCAAGAGACAAACAGGGCCCATATAGAGTTAACTCTGAAATGCAATAATAGATGTAAGTTTTGTCTTCAAGGACATTTCCCAGATGAGACGCACAGAACACTTAATGAAATTAAAAAGGATATCGATAATGCTTATAATGGAAGAGTTCCTAAAATAATACTTTCTGGAGGAGAACCCACAATACATCCCGATTACATTGATATAGTTAAATACTGTAAAACAAAAAAATTCCAAACAATACAAACAATATCTAACGGCAGAATGTTTTCCGTAGAAGAATTTGCTAAGAGAACAAAAGAAGCGGGTATAGATGAAGTCACTCTTTCGCTGCACGGAGCCACTGCAAAAACACATGATGAATTAGTTATGGTAAAAGGTGCATTTAACCAACTAATGAAAGCAGCAAAAAACCTTAGAAAATTGGGAATACGTGTGAGTTTTGATGTGGGAATTTTTGAAGAGAACTACAAAGAACTCCCGGACATTATAAGACTTATACATGACAAACTTGGTTTCAGATGCGACATTGATTTGATAGGATGTAAACTTACAGGAAATGCAATAGAAAACATAAAAGATATAGCACCTAACTACAACCACGCAAGTAAATATATATCTGAAGCATTAAAATTAATATACGAAAAAAAAATTGTGGGTTGGGTATTAAGGACGCCACTTAGATCGTTAGAAGGATATGAGTTCTACAAACAAGATGATGAAAAAAATGTTGAAATAGCACAAATGATAGTCACAAAAGATTCTGCGTTGCCAGTTTGCTATAATGAATTAGAAAATCATAGAATGTGTGAATACTGTGAATTGGAACACATCTGTAAAAATATTGATTCTTATTACAAGGAAATTGTCCACGATAAGAGAAGAAAAATAAAGCTGATTGTAGAAGAAGAAAAAAGGAACAACACAGAACGAATATTAGAAACTCATAAAAACATGATGGAAGAAGTGATAATAAAAAATAACTTGGAAGGAATCCAAGGTGAAGCATGGACTCTTATTAAAAAAGAGAAAATAGTGCTCAAAGATATAGAAGATATAAAGAAAGCAGAGGAAAAACTCAAAACACAGCTTGACGAAAAGGCTCTGAAAGAAATAATATGGAGTTTTTCATATGCAGACTTCAACGAAGATATTAGTTCTAGTCTGGGAATCTTTCCAAAGGTCGTGGATGAGCAAAAAAACAAGATATGCAGTTTAGAAAATAAAAAGATGACAATCTACATTACAACAATGAGTAAAAGAAATATAGAACAAATATTACAACATATGAAAGAGATGGGATTTAAAGAATTTCACTTCACGATAAAGAATCCATATCATCTCATAAAAAGAGAGCTTTCCTGGGAACATGGTGTCTTTATAAGAGATCCAACAAATCTCGTTGTAACAGGAAACTTAGACAGCACTTTTTCACTGATATTTAGCAAGTTAGAGAGAAAACAGGTGAAAATACAAGACATCCCCCCTTGCTATTTTTCAGACGAATTTCTTGATGAGAACAAAGATTTGTTTGAGAACAGATCCATGAAGACAAATTTCAGCACATCCTCGTTTGATGAGAAGGGAAAATTAGAGTTAGAAAGATACACTCAATGGATGTACGATAAAAATCACATGGAAGACTTTGCAGATTGTCTAGAATGCAAATATAAAACAATGTGCGAAGGAGACTACTCAAAATCAATCATGCTGAGAAGTTTTAATAAAATAAAAAACAAGTAAAAGTAACTTTTAAATACAGAATATTATTCGTGAAACTTAATGGGAAATCTAGCTTCTTCGACAAAAATTCTCTTTGGAGATAAATGCAATAATGCATGCAGACTGTGCAACAGCCCACACATGACGGGAATCGACATACATAACAAGAATTATGAAGAATCTCTTAGAAAATTATACAGCAATGGTATAAGGAGTATCACAATTACAGGTTATGAACCGACACTTAATCAAGACTTCTGGAAGTTGATGAAGATTGCCAAAAAGATTGGCTTTGAAAACATATCCCTAGAAACAAATGGACGAATATTCTATAATAAAAAAAATGTAGAGTTAATTAAAGAAGCTGGATTAAACAAAGCAACAATCTCAATAAAAGGCTTAGAAGAAGTAAATAACGAATATACAAGAACAAAATCTTTTCATCAAACAATGAACGGAATTATAAATCTATACGAAGCAGGAATAAAGACTGAAGCGAACATACTTGTACTTAAAAAAAACATTGCAGAACTGGAAGAACTTGTTGAAGCAATAAATCAGTTCACAGATAAGATTAATCTTGTATTTCCTGAACTGCATAAAAATATACATAATAAAGAATACATGCCTAAGTATTCAGAAGCTCTTGAAATAATAAGAAGAATAATAGAAAGTAAAAACATAAAAGAAAAGATTTCTATAAAAAACACACCATTATGCATACATGGAGAACTATACGATATTAAAAGTCTTTTCTATCTAGATGAACCAGAACTAAGACACATTATAATGGAAGATATTAGAAAAGGAATAAACGAACACAACATTGGTAATGTAAAATACACGACGTTAGAGAAATGTAAACTTTGCAAATATAACTTTGTATGCCCTGGCATCATGAAAGAATATTACAAAATATATGGTGACCAAGAAATAAGACCCTCAGAAGGTAAAAAAATTGTGCCAGTCACAGATAAAAAAGATAAATCATTGGAAAGACTTGAGCTTAATGTTGGACTTCTTTGTAATAATGATTGTCGTTTCTGCATTTCAGGAGACAAAAGACAGCCATTAGATTCTGTTGATAACATAAAAAAAGAGATTAAAAAAAATGCTTGCAAGGATATAGACCTTTTGAATATCCTAGGAGGAGAGGTTACGTTAATCAGAGAACTTCCTGAGATAATACAAGAAGCAAAAGATAACGGATTCAAGAACATACACATTATCACAAATGGAAGAAGACTCTGTGATGAGAAATATACAAGAGATCTACTAGAGTCTGGATTGAATAGAATCTCTGTGACTTTACATGGACACACATCAGAACTTCAAGATTACATTGTGCAAAGAAAAGGAGCATTTGAACAAACGATAAAAGGATTAGAAAACCTTAGGAACCTGAAAAAAGAAGGATACAAATTCCAGTTGACAATAGGTACTTGTGTTCACAAAATGAATTATAGATATCTGAGAGACATGGTAAATATAGCAAACGAATATAATGCTAATGAATTTCTTCTAATAAACATTAACCCAATAGAAAACTGTGAAAAATATCCTGAGGATACAATTATCGAATATGACAAAATAAAACCACATTTAGACAAAACAAAAGAATATGCTAATAAAATAGAAATGCCAGTCTCTTTCTCAGAATTCCCACACTGCCTAATATACGATATTACAGATATACAAGAAGAGGATTTTGAACAGATAGATAATGTTTCTTTTGCAGATGAAAAAGGAAGATATAATTTTGACTACGTTGAACAGAGAACAAGTAATAAAGTGAAACACGATAGATGTAAAGAATGCATATTCAACAGAAGATGTGAAGGAATATGGAAGATGTATGTTAAACACTTCGGAGAAGGGGATTTTAAGCCGGTATCTTTCGAGGACTTAAAACAAAACAAAACAAAATATTATTGACTACAATGGAAAGAATAGCTATATACGGAAAAGGCGGGATAGGAAAGTCTACCATATCATCTGCTTTGAGCGCCGCATTCAGCTCTTCAGGAAAAAAAACTCTATTGGTTGGCTGCGATCCAAAACAAGATTCTACAATCAGACTAACAAAAAACAGAATAAAAAGCGTCATTAATATGTCAATGGAGAAAAACGATATAAAAAAAGAAGATATTGTCAAAGATGGTTTTTCGGGAGTTGATTGTGTAGAATGTGGTGGACCAAAGCCAGGTGTTGGTTGTGCAGGGAGAGGAATAATGAAGATGTTCGAGATATTCGACGAGATCAACATACTTGATGAAAGAGAATACGATGTTGCCATTTTTGATGTTCTGGGCGACGTTGTTTGTGGTGGTTTTGCAGCACCACTAAGAAAAGGAGTTGGCGAAAAAATATTCATAGTTATCTCCGAAGAGATAATGTCTCTATACGCTGCCAACAATATATTGCATGCAATCAATACATATAGTTACAACAACATCTATTTTGCGGGATTCATACTAAATATGAGGGACAATAAATCGCCAACAGATCATATAGACAGATTTGTAAGAAGAACTGGGACAAATATTATTGCAGTGATACCAAGAAGCAAATACATCTTCTATTCAGAAAAGGATAATATGACAGTTATCGAAAAATATCCGGAATCAAAAATATCTTTAAGATTCAACAAACTTTCTGACGCAATCCTTAATATAAGTAAAGAAGATAGCAGGACAGTAAAACCGTTAGATGATATTGAATTCAATAAAGTTATGATGGGAACAAAAAAATGACTGTGGGTCAAGAATGCTGTAGCATGCAAGGTTGGTTAGAATATCTGACAAGAGTTCAAGGTGATTTCACAGTAATAATACACTCCGATATGAATTGTTCAAATCTTGTTTGGAAAAAAGAGATAGGTATGGAGCAAAACAACAAATTTTTATGTACAAACATATCAGAAAAGGACATAATTTCTGGAAATTCATTGGGAAAATTAAGAGAATGCATAGATTTATGTATACAACAAGGAAGGAAGAACATTTTAATTCTTGATGGTTGTCTAAGTCAGATAATAGGAGATGATGTTTCTGGACTAATTGATAACAAGAAAAATGAAGTGGGTGGGAAAGGAATAAGTGTCTTTTATCATAGAGCGAATGGTCTAAACTTCCAAGATCCTAGTGAAATTATTGATGAAGCTGCAACATTTATGTATGAACTTACCAACAAAGAAAAAGAAAAAGAAAAAATAGAAAATTCGATAAATATAATTGGATTCGATCTCAAACAGATGGTCGATACACGATTCGGACTAGGTTCAAAAAA
>CAZOXV010000015.1:0-5618 GCA_964583935.1 uncultured Methanosarcinales archaeon
GAGGAATAGTGAGAATTAGTGGGTCAATTGGAACTGCTCTTAGTCGCACTCATCAGGTTGAAGAGGAACCAACTTACCAAAACGTACTGAAACATCGAAAACAATACGATGAACAGATTACGAAACTACTACCGACAAACCGATTAACCCAGATCGCAAAATTTACTAATCACCCAGGGGTTATTTTGAGTGGTATGTTGTATGATGATATGGTTTGGGAAGAAAAAGAAGTGTTTTTTTCTGACGACGATATTCTCAGTGATGAAAGCGACATGAATGAAGAAAACGAGAACGAAGATGAAAACGAAAATAAAAAAGAAGAAGAAGATCCTGATGATATCTTCATCTAATATCTGTTTTTCCAGTTTGGTAAATATAGACCGGGTTTAGGGGCATATATGTGATAATTTCTTCGGTCTATTTGGGGAAAGCGGCTAGCATTAAGCATATATTGTCTATAATCATCACTTGGTTTAATCATTATTTTGTGAGGAGTGGTAGGTGTTTCATCTATTATTTGAGGGTCACTTAGAGAAGGGGTATTATCCGCTGCTTCCACAACAACCACACTATCTTCTTGATCAATAGAAGGAGTTTCTGGGAAAACACCCTCGGCTTTTTCAGAATGTATAACTGGTGTATAGTATTGTTCTAAATTTATGTTTCCTATCATCCTTCCTGATCGAGATCTGTGTTCAAAATCAAAATCAATCCAGGGTTTAGGAATATCATATCCTCCAATAGTTGTGTTAGTCAAAGCCTCTTCTTCTATCTCAAGATTTTCATCAGGAACTCTAAAGGGATCCCTAGGATGAGCTTCTGTGTTTTCTTTAAGCGTGGGTAACAGAATAGGTCGTATGGTGTTCATATAATGATTGACTACTTCGGTTGATTTCTGAAGATACTCTCGCCAATCCCCTTTTTGGTTTCTTTTCCATGTTTCCATTCGAAAACGTTTTTTTAAGTCCTGAACACGGTTCTCACTCCATCCTAAATCACGAGCTATATTAACAACACGAGGAGTTATTTCACCTGTTTTAGGGGTTGTTAAATAATCTCCTATTGTTGATAGTGTAGGTCCTACAGTTAACCAAGTTGGAATGATATTTGCTAATTCGTCATCCCCTCCTGATGCTGTTTTATGTAATTCTGAGATGACATCGTAAGCTCTTTTTTCTCTCCAAGCTATAAATTTGGTGCTTTCGTGTCTGGCTGATAATACAATATCGCTTGATTGTTCAGCTCCTCTTATATCGCCAGCTTTTCTTCCTTGAGTAAAAGTAGTAGCGTATTGACCCCATAGAGAGTGTCTAAGAGGATGTATTGTAGTAACCATATAGTTTTGAATATCTTCTTTTAAAAGAGAATCATTGTCTTTCATTACTTCTTCGATTTTTTCCCAAATAGGTACTTTTTGTTTTTTTTCTGGGTCTGTAGGATCTATATCCTTCATTTCGTTGTATTTTGCGTTTGCGTATTTGATTATTTCTACTAGCTTTGCCTGAGCATATCCGATTTGTTCTTTGTGTGATGGATCAGCGTCTTCATCTTTTTGTAGTTCTATGTATTCAGGAGCAAAAGCTGTAGCTAAGGCGGTAACTAAAAAATTTTCTCCAACATCTTTATCTCGTTTAGTGAAGGGTTTAAAATAATCTGAAACAGCTTCAAATTGGTCTGGGTCTCCTTTTTTGTTGACGACGTGACTAGTACCATCAGTTACTTCGTATAAATTTTGAGATAATTGTTTTCCTGCTTTATATGTAGTATTGTGTGTAAATGTATCATCTGCAACTACTCTAAGTTCTTCAGGAGTAAAGCTAAGAATTAAATTTTTAGCATCATCATCAGCCCTATTATAAGTTGCGTCTTGGTATAATTGTGTTTTAGCTACACTGACTTGAGCCTCTTCAACATACTCTCTAACGGGTTCAAAAACACCATTATGAATTTGGTTGAGCATATTTTCATGTTGAGGATGGTTTCGGGCTAAAATCCCAAGATCCTCTTTCATTCTAGTCCACGCCTCTGCTTCAGACCATGGTTTATTAGATGATTCTTGTTCTTGTTTTACCGCGTGTCTTAATTCAACAGGAGTCAAATTTTCTTCCATTCCTCTTCGAAACTTGTACAAGTCTTTAACTCCACGTAGAGATAATTGTAGATTCTCAACATCGGTGGTTTCAAGAGGCATTGGTCGAGGTGTTTCTTCAGGAAGAAGTCCTTCTTCTGTATAATCTTCACTGTGTTTTTGTGCTTCTTTTATCTTTTCATCAAAAATAGCCTTGGGTGTTAAATGATCACCTCCTGGTCCTATCATACTATATTCAGAATCCGCTCCACCAGCTCGAGTTCCTCCTGCTCCTTGTAGACTATAAGCAGTATCAGATAGAGCATTTTCTATTAGCTCTTGATTATCCAAGATATTTTGTTTATAGGCAAACGAAGCCCGGTGAACAGTATGTAGGTTTTCCAGAAAAGGAACAAGGTCTCGGGGAATTTCATTATAATCTATTGATTGATAATAATCGTCCATAGCTTCAGGACCTTCCTCAATAGGGGGTAGATTTGAAGTTAACTCTAAGACTCTTTGTGTTCTTGTGTATTCTTCGTTTAGTTTTTGTATAAAAGCTTGACTAACCCGAGGGTCTAAAGCCTTTGTTTTTTCGATTTCTTCTTTGGTATGCCATAAAGCGAATTCAATAAGCTGAGTAGCATGCTGTGCTTCATTTGCCAATTGTTCCATAGCTAATAGTTGATCTCTTCTTTGTTCTTCATTGTGCTTAAACTGTTTTAACATACCCATCGCTTCTTCTGTGTTTAAAGGGGTTGGTTGATTAAAAGTATTTCCCATTTCCTGAAGAAGTTCCCCGTATCGATCAGTTGTTTCTCGAGCTTCTTGAGTAAGACCATCGATATAATTTTGTTGTTGCTTTATTGTTTTTAATTGTTGGTCTCTCTCTTCTTTTATTCTGTTGTACTCTTCTTCACCTGCCTGAAGTAGTTTATGTTTTTCATTTTCCAGTTTTTGAATTTCGTTTTGAGCTTCCCTGAAATCTGCTTGAGCTGTTTGTAACTTTTCTCGCAGTTCTGTTATTTGTCCTATATTTTCTGTCTTGTTTTCCTGTAAACGGCTTAGTTGATTTTCGATTTCCCTAATATGTTGTTGTTGGGCATCTACCTCCTCTTGTTTTTCTCGAATCTCTTGTAGTGCTTCCTCTCTTATGGCTTGTTTTTGTGTATATAGTTGTTCGATTTCCCTTGTTCGTTCTTGGAGTCGTTGTTCCGCTTCAAATTTCTCTATCTCAAAGTTTCTTCTGTCTTCTATAATTCCTTCTACTATATCTAAATAATTTTGTTCTTCTTGTTGTAGCCCTACGTTTTGTTTATATTGTTCTATAAGAGCTATCCAAGCTTGTTTTTCTTGGTCAATTTGTCTTTGGGTTTCTTCAAATTGAGCAATTTGTCCTTCCAATACTTGAATTTGGTTATCTCTTGCTAATTTTTCTTGTTCAGTATTGGCTTTTTGTTCTTTTACTCGGGTTAATTGTTCCTCAAGATCACTCACATAAGCATCTAAATTTAAAAGTTGATCATCTTTTTCCTGATCTTGTGCTTGAAGTTGTGTAATTGTGTTCTGTTTCCGTGTTAATTCTTCAGTGGCTTGAGTTAATTGATCTTGATAATTAGTTATAGCTTGTTGAGCATTTTGTAATTCGTTTTCTACTCTCGTCTTTTCTTGTTGAAGTTGTTGTCTCTCTTCTTGTGTAGGGTTTTGTTGTAATTGGTTTCGTAGATTATCACGCTCGTTTTTTAAACGATCGATTATTTGTTGTTTTTGATCTCTTTCTCCTGTGATTTGTTGAATATTTTGTTTAAGGCGACCTATCTTATTCTTTTTTCCCTGAATTTTTGTATCTTTGTCTGTTATTTGTTGTTGGGTATCTCGTCGAAGCTGGGCAATTTCGTTCTGATGACGGTTTAAGTCTCCGGTAACTTGTGTTAATTGCCCTTGATAATTAGTTATATCTTGTCGAGCATTTTGTAATTCGTTTTCTACTCTCGTCTTTTCTTGTTGAATTCGTTGAACATCGTCCGGGGTAGGATTTTGTCGTAACTGGTTTTGTAGGTTATTGCGCTGGTTTCTTAAACGATTAACTGTTTGTTGTTTTCGATCTCTTTCTGTGGTAATTTGTTGAATATCTTGTCTAAGATTGGTTATCTTATTCTTTTTTCTCCGGATTTTATTATCCCTGTCTATGATTTGTTGTTGTTGATTTTGTATGTCTTGTTGAGCTTGAGTAAGATCACCCCTCAACCGGTGAATCTGTTGCCGTCGTTGTCTCAGTTGTTGTCCTACTTGATTTATCTGTTGTTGGTGTTGTTGTAGAGGAATCGTAGCAACATTGGCTTGGGCTATTGGTTGACCTCCTTGCTGGACCTGAGCGCCTCCTTGTTGGCCTTGGGCTCCTTGTTGAACCTGAGCAGCTCCTTGTTGTCCTCCTTGTTGGGCTGCTTGTTGGACCAGAGCACCCCATTGTTGGCCTCTTTGTTGTATATTACCAGCTCCTTGTTGTCCTCCTTGTTGGGCTGCTTGTTGGACCAGAGCACCCCATTGTTGACCTCTTTGTTGTATATTACCAGCTCCTTGTTGAAGATTACCTCCAGGGGCTCCTCCATGAGGAGGATTACCACCCCCGTGTCCCCCACCAGGGCCTTGTCCTGGGCCTTGGAGGAAATTACCCCCGGGAGGATTACCACCACCAGGAGGAAGATTACCTCCGTGACCACCTGGAGGATTACCACCACCAGGAGGAAGATTACCTCCTTGTCCACCTTGATTAGCTTGCCCTGCCCCGAGAACATTGTTTAATGCTCTCGGGATATTTAGAAAAAATTTCGGACCCTAAGAGGGGCTTGACCACGTTGATTCATTGCAGCAAGTCGTTGGTCCAAATCATGTATTTTTTGATTAAGATCCTGTAACTCTTGTCGTTGTCGATTGGTTAGATTTCTGCGTCCCTGTAGGTAGGCCCGTCTATTTTGTGCCTCTATTTTAGCATTCCATAGAGCATCAGGATCCCCAAAAGTATCTATATATTGATCCTCGGTTAAGTTGGGAGGGTTATTAAGATCATCGTAAGCTTGTTGAGCCTCTTGGTTCTGTTGGCCCGGGGCCACTTGAAGTCGAACTTGTGGTTTATATTTAAGATAAGGATGATCAGGCAGATTAGCAGCTCCCGCTTCGAAATCAGGGTTGGTAATCTTGACTTGAGACATCATCATGTCATAGGGGTCCACATCTTGTTGAACAATATCTGCAACATCTTCATATTTGATCTTGGCGCTTTGAATATCGTTGAAAACTCTTGTTTTTTCCTGTTCATGAAGGTCAGACAATTGTTTCCATTGTTGTTTGTTCATCCAAGCCTCTTCTTCATCCAAAGACAAATCTTGTCGTTTTGATCCTCTCAAAGATTCAGCTAGTTTATATTTTGAATTATAATAATTCCACATATGTTCGTGGAAATCTAGCTCCGAATGAAGATTTGTCAATCTTTTATGATAAGGGTATAGCTTTCTCTTTTTTTGTTCATCTTCGATTTTCCTCATTTCTTCAT
>CAZOXV010000015.1:5718-8975 GCA_964583935.1 uncultured Methanosarcinales archaeon
TAAGGGTATAGCTTTCTCTTTTTTTGTTCATCTTCGATTTTCCTCATTTCTTCATCATCCATGAGAGAACCATAAGTATTCATGGCAATAGCTTTTTTTGCTTGATCTCTTTTCAAAATCCATTCAAAAATACCGGTATCCCACATTCCTTTTTGTGGATTATGTTGAGCTCGAAGTAGACCCAATTGATCACGTTGGAATCCTCCAACAGTCTCTCTATAATTCACATTTGGGTGAGTATCTTTAACTCTTCTGGGGACCACTGTCCCCCCTCCTGCTTGTTGGACAAAATTAGTGGCACCTTGAGGTGTGATAGCTGGGTTAAACGCCATTGTTTTAAAACAAAGAAAAAAATGATATTAAATAAAATAAGGTGTTATATTTCCAGAAGACTGAACAATTCCTTTAGAATATCTTTCTTGGCCTTCTTCATCCCATCGGCCTATAGTGATTTTTACTTGTTCTGTAGTCATCTGAAAAGGGTCTGTGGTAAATATGGCTCTTGTTTTCGTAACAAAACGGGTTGGCGTATGAACCAATCTCCATCCTTGGGTAGTTAACTTCAAGAAATCTTCAACCAACAAAGTTCCTCCTTGTTGTGAAGATATATGTCCTTCTTCAGCTCCTTCCATATATATTATTCTTTCCTCATAATCATAACTTTTGATATATTTCCGAGCGTTTTTGGAAGTAGAGTACAGCCTATAAAAGCCTTTAATCTTCGCAGTGTCTACAACGTAATTCCCTTCTTCGTCTTCTGTGTAAAGACAGTAGAATTTAGGACCTCCTACAAACAGACCAGCATACATGCCCCCGTCTTCTTTTTCATTAGTGAGATACCCAAGGCCTTTTGTAGCAAAGTACTTATGATATAATTCTGGTACTTGTTCCAAGTTGAGATTAGTAATAACCGAGTCTGTGTCACAATAAAAGATGTCTCCGTGGTACTTTTCAATGTCAATGAAAAGTTTAGCCATTTTCAATCGAGCAGCCGCGGTTACACACGAGGCTATAAGGATATTGACGTAATTGGGGTAGTTGGTGATCTTCATACGAAGTAGCCAGTATTTTCCAAATTGAGCAGCTTTATCCAAACCATTGAATATGTTTAATTGAGAAGGCAATTTTTCCCTTTCTGTGACAATATTTGTTGCTCGTTTATACCCGTTATAACCAAAGCCCCCATATATACTGTTGACGATGACTTTACAAGTGGCTCGGAGGGCTTTGTTTCCTTCATCTTCGGCTTTTTGTTTCAATCGGAATGATTCCTGAATAGGTGTTTTAAAGAAAGTTGTAGCCGGAAATACAAAGATTTTATCCACGTGAAATGTTAAGGTAGAATCAAGAGGGCTGATATTGAGCTGGGGGATAGATAATCGTTCATGTTTTAGTAAATATTTTAGATCAAAACACCATAACATAACCCTGGTAGGTGTTTCGAAATTAGGGAAGATCAACCTATTATCTTTCTTAATCGGAATATATGGTTTGTGCTTAAATTTTCCTTGTATTCGTCCATCAAAATATGTGATGAAGTATTCCTCTGGTTGAAGTTTCATAGCTTCTCTCATAATCCGAAATTCGTTAAGAACTTGCTCTTCAGATTCAGGGAAGTCTTCTTGGGTGAGATATCCTTTTTCATGATATTTAACCAAGCCTTCTAGGTCGGTTCTTGGCTCTTTGATTTTCTGCATAATGCTTGACATAACCAGACGTCTGAAATGTCGAAAAGATTCCAAACAATCAGGAGAAAGCCAGGCTTTCATTGCTCCACAAGGCATGAGCCACTGCTGGACACTCGGGTATAAAGATGTGAAATCAGCGTAATACACAGGTTCGTCAATGTGTCCTAATTTAAAGGCTTCCGTACGCCCTCCAGTGTAAAAAGGACGGAACCAGTGATCTTCTTGGAAAGAGGGTCGGAAAAATCGGGTAGCTTCTTCCATATTCTGTTTGAAGAAGTGATTAAATAGTGTTGCTCGAGCTAGTCCTGCGGCTGTTGCTGAATACACAGGATCTGCTTTGTAGTGATGAATACACACATGTCTGAAAGAAAGCAAGACTTGGGCTAGAGACAAACAATCGTCTCTTAGATATTCTCCTATTTTTTGTTCTTGCCACTGTTGTCGGTAGTTATGAGGTTTTACCAAAGCATGTTGAACATCTCCTTTCATTGTTTCTGTGTTGAAATTCTGACAAAGACTTCTAAGACCAGCACTGAGTAGTAAGAAAGTATCTTTGAAGATGATAAGATTAGGTCCGAAGCGAGAATTTCGTCCCATTTTCAACGAAGCGATCGATCCTCGTATATCGGTCCACCCCCAAATACGCCATTTCTTCTGAATATTCGGGTTCTTGTTAAACTGTGAAAGTAGAACAGGAACATCAAAAGCACCTCCATTGTGGGCATACAGAAAAACAGGGGCTTTGCGAAAACGTCGACGATGCTCGAACAAATAATCATCAAGAAAGGTGAAAAATTGTTCGACACAGGGCGGTGAGTCATCGTCCCCTGTTCCCAAAAATTCGTAATATTCATCAATTGGATAAATATATCTCCAATTAGGGTTTTCAGGGTGTGGGTATTGTCTTGTTCCATGGTGAAGAGGTCTTTTTATTGTTCTTTTACACCCTTTTACATGTAAACCAACGGCGTAAGGAATGACCTGATCAAAAGAACTCACCGGTTCATTGAAAGTCTCAATATCGTAGAACATGAGATATGGTTCTTTGGGTTCTTCTTTCTCAGCAGGAAGCATCGGAACCGGTACTTTCCATTGCTTTTGAGTTTCCTGTTCTTCTTCTCCAGCTGGTATAATAGCGTAGGCATGGTTAAGTAAGATAGCAATTCTTATAATCGTAGGAGTGTCTTCATCTTCTGTTTCTTCACTATCAGTGTCAGACATCATAAGAAGATGCCCAAAATGGCGATATAATTCGCTTGTTGTATTTTCTGGTTCCTCAGGGGGAGTCATTTCATTGAAAAGAGGACATCGATAAGTCAAAGACCCGTTCCTTGCGTCGTAAATTTCCAGAAAAGTGTTAGGAAAGGCTCCTCCTTGACATAATCGATCTACCACATCTTGGAGTGTGAAATCTGTTGCAAGATTTCTTGTGTGGTTATTGATCCATTGGGAAATTCGTCTTTTGATCGTTGGTCCATCGGCGCCGCTCATCTGGAAAGCTCTCTTTGTTTTTCTTGTACCTTGAGCAGGAGTCCACTCCTCATACTTCCTATTATATTCCGCGGCAAC
>CAZOXV010000015.1:9075-11508 GCA_964583935.1 uncultured Methanosarcinales archaeon
AACCTAAACTCTTGAATAGGAGCAAGAGGAAGTTGATTCGATCCTAAAAAGGTGAACTTCAAATCCTTCAAAAGGAGATACTCGTTTCCCATAAAGGGATTGTCACTGACAATGTCCCAGTAAGTAGCGTCTCGATCAAACTGCATTTTGAAGAAAGTGCGACCGATATGTAACCAAGTATACACCACTATGCCCATAGGAAGCATAACACTGTGGGTGGTTGAGATCCATTCTCCTACCTGTTCGGGAATATGTATTAGGATATCTTTTTCTCCTATATACCCATGAGGACGTACTGTGATTTTCAGATACACGGCAGGTTGTTTGTGAAATAAGTCATCGGCGATTGTTGGAGCAAATCGTTCGAAGAAGGAAGTAGGGAAGTGTCGAGCTTCTTCGATATGTGTTGAGTATATAGGTAATCTGAATGCTTCTTCTGATGCGGAAAAGAGATATTGCCCTGGGGCTGTTCTAGTAAACTGAACATCTCTTTGATGACGAGGTATCTCCGGAACGGTGCTACGGTGTACAGTTTCCATCTCGAACATATCCTGGTCACTGAAAGGAAGAAACCCTTCCAGAGGAGGTATTTGTTGAGGATAGTAACTTGGGTCTTCAACTATTCTTCCCAAGGTATGAGTAGCACGAAGAGCATATCGTTTTATAGAAGACGGTGGCGTTGCATTGTGAAGACCTTCGAGATCTCGGGAAATAGTATCCCAGGCGTCGTGTAAATTAGAGTCCATGGTGAATAAATGATCAAAAAATAATAAAAAGTTGTTTAAAAAGGATTTGCCATTCGCCTTTTTTCACTATTTTTGCCATAATCAAACTGTTATATGTTTATGAAAAATAATCAAACGGATAAAGAAAAAACAATTTCTTCTTATTTTTAATGCTGTGTTCTTCATTGGACGAATTAGACGATTACGTTCTTGCTCTCCAACCTCCTGTTATGGAGTTACAGAACGAACTCCTGGACATCATCGATGCTTGTGGACGGAATGAGTCAAAATACGCTCCACGGGTTCATAAACTATATACCCTACTTGGGTTTCTATTCCGAAAATACCACAACCTCCGTTACGAAAAGCTTCTCCGAAACCCTACAGAAGAAGAAATACAACAAGAAGATTTGTGGGTGTGTTTAACAGAAGAAGATCTCAAGCAATTAAACAAAGAAGTAAAGATAATCTTTGACAAGATGAGAAAATGCCACCACAAAACACTCCAACTCCTCTATGAAGAAGAGTCCTTCTCTATCCACCGACGTCTCCGGAGATGGTTCCACCACTTTGAAATTTTCAAAAGAAATTTTCACTTAGGTGGCTGGTTTAAGACTAAACAGTGGGAAACCGTTACAAATTTTATGCCTTATCTTTAACGTCTTATCTTCATTTTTTGTTCATATGAATAATTCAAGATCTCTCTTCAGAACAATCTCCGTAACCCCTCCTCAGGAGCCAGATCCCCAGGTTGATGATCTTAATTTTGAAGATATTCAGCCTAGCACAACTCCTGGTAGCTACGATGTCAACTACACCCCAGCGGCACATATAGGAGATACTTGGTATGGGATATCTCCGGTTAATATAGCCGAGCTCCATCTTAATCCAATCAACAATATCTTCTTAGCCCAAAGCGACGAAGAAGAAGAACTTTAATTCTTCTTATTCTCTTTCTTTTGTTTTTCTTTCAAAACAATCGAATCGTCAATTCTCCTTTTAAATATTTATAACAAAACGGCAAAACTTACTATAAAAAGGGAAAATACGTTGATCAAATCATTTCAATTCAACACAAAAACTGATACGATATGTCAAGAAAAAGAACAACACCTGATTCTCCTTCGGAAAAGAAGCCCTTCGTTCACCGATACCGACAGAATTCGCACTGGGGATTCATCGATGGTCGCCGTCGCGCTCTTGAGGCCTATTGGTCTTATATGGCTACTCTTCTTAGTGGGGTGAGAACCATGGAGAGTAAAAAAGGTCTCCAAAGCGATCGTATGTCCATCCTCTTTTGGTGTGATGAGATGGACCACTGGCTCGAGGACGAACTCAACGGGTGCCCAAATGCTTTCGATAAGCAAAAGAAACTCGATTTTATCAACACCACTTACCAAGTAACCCCTGACTTGGTAAAAATTTTGAGGTCTATGGCGGAACCACCTCTCCCATCTAAACCTCTGGAGCCGGTCTCCCAATTTCACACTGCTCTCGAAGAAATACGGAACTCAAGTCCCTTATCTCTGCCTCCTCTTCCCGCTGATCCGAAATATGCCAGCTCCCAATTCCAAACCAATCACAATTAGGTTCTTTTCTTTCTTTTTTCTCAAATTCAAAAAGTTTTCTTTATCCTTTTTTATATTTTAGAATCCATCTCGTCAGTAGAGGCATCACGTGAAACTTCCTCTTCTGATGTGTGGTTGTC
>CAZOXV010000016.1:0-11323 GCA_964583935.1 uncultured Methanosarcinales archaeon
TTGTTGCAGAAATATAGAACGTGCGTTTCATCATCTTGAATCCTCCATTATCTGTAAAAACACCACCATCCCAATTCATGAACTTATGTATGCCACCAAACTTTTCTATAACATCCAAGCCAGGTCTCAGTGATAGAATAAATCCGTTGCTTATGAAACATTGTGTTCCCATCTCTTTGAGATCTGATGATGAGACGTATTTTGCTGCTGCTTTGGTTGCTACAGGCATAAAAAAAGGTGTCTCGAGATTTCCATGTTTTGTCTTAAGAACTCCAATTCTAGCCTTTGATTTCTTATCTTGATATTTTACTTTGTACATTTTTACCATTCTTATATTACGTTTATTAAAACTTTTTAATTCTAATATATAAATATGTAACATACTCTTATGATATTGAATGAAGGCTAAACTTTTATGCAAAAAGTTTATATACGAAAACTTGTGTTTTGTGTTATACTTCCTTATCGCATATTGCGGTTTGGATGTTTAATTTTATAGACGGTGGTGATTAAATGAATAAAGGACAATTAATAGAAGTTATGGCAAAAGATGCAAAGATTTCAAAAGCAGATGAAACAAGGGCATTTGATTCAATGCTAAAGAATGTTATGAAGTCTGCGAAAAAAGAGCCCGTACAGATTGTTGGCTTTGGAACATTCAAAACAGTTTCAAGAAAAGCAAGAAATGGTATTAATCCAAAAACAGGTCAGAAAATAAAGATACCCTCAAGAAAGGTTTTCAAATTTTCACCTAGTAAGAATCCAAAGTACTGATTCTACTTTTCATTTATTTCTCTTATTTTTTTTTCTTTTTTTCTTTTGTTAATATATTTTTCAATGGATAAGTTTAAATATGAGTTTTTCATAAAATGAATTAGTTATATTTTTTCAAAAAAAAAGAGGGACTTTTCATGGTTGCTGCAAAGAAAAAAAAGACAAACAAGGTTGCCAAAGCGCTTCCAAACAAATCTGTAGTGAAAAAGAGTAGAAAGAAATCTCCGCTAGAAGAGATAAAAGACCTTAAGTCAGATGTAAAATCTGCTAAGAAAGGTGTGACGAAAGCTAAGCATAAGGCGGAAGATGTGAGAAAGAAAGTTGAGCAGGAAAGGAGTAAGCTCACCGATGAGTGGAAACGGCTTGACAAGGTAAGATCTACTTCTAAGAGGGCTACAAAAAAAATTGATTCTGCAGAGAAAGCTGTTGCTGAAAGAAAGGCAAGAGTTGCTAAAGCACTTTCTGAACTAAAGAAGAAAGCTGCAAAAGCTAAGACTGCTGTTTCTGTTGCAAAACGTTCGTTGAAAGCGAGCGAGAATGCTGTATCAAAAGCAAAGAAGATGAAGACTGCTGCTGAAGCTAGAGCAAAAGCACAACTAAAAGCTGCTTCTAAAAGAGTTCTTGATGCACAGAAAGTTGTTACTGCAAACAAGAAAAAACTCCATACAGCTGAGGTTCAATCAAAAGCATTGAATGAACAGGTTTCGAAAGTTGATACTGGTATAGGTGCTACATCCAAGAAGAAGTCTTCTCCAAAGAAGAAATCTGTAACAAAGAAATCTGCGAAAGTTGTAGTAGAAAGTTCTCCTGCAGTACCTTCTAAGAAGAAATCTTCAGCAAAGAAGGCTCCTTCCAAGAAGAAGTCTACAGCTAAAAAATCCGCTGCTAAGAAATCTTCAGCAAAGAAGGCCCCTGCTAAGAAGAAATCTCCAGCAAAGAAGGCCCCTGCTAAGAAGAAGTCTGCGGCTAAAAAACCTGCTGCAAAGAAGGCTCCTTCCAAGAAGAAGTCTACTGCTAAACCTGCTGCTAAGAAATCTCCAGCAGAGAAGACTCCTACTAAGAAGAAAGGGTTGTTTTCTTGGGCTTTCTGAGTTAAATCCAATTTACGTTTTTTTCTTTTTTTCTTTTTATTGGTTTAGGTCGACCGAACCTTACCATTAATTTATATTCTTCCACTATATGTCCTGACATTGCACTCTCTAATTCTGATTTTCCTGCACTTGGTTGAAGGTTGAGTGTTCTATTTAACGCGAAAAGATGGAATACATATCTGTGTACTCCTCCATCTATTCCTGGGTCAGGACCACTGTATCCTTTGGCTCCCGAGCTTGTTGTTCCTTCTGTTCCTTTTGCTTCTTTAGAATCAGGCGGGATATTCCACATCACCCAATGTGTCCATGTGCCTCCCCCTTTGTCTAGGTCATAGAAAAGTAGTGCAACACTTTTTGCAGCGGGGGGAACATCTTCTATTCTCATCTTGGGCCGTGTATTTCCGCCCTTTTCACTATACTCCACAGGAAGTGTGCTTCCTTCTCCAAAGGAATTGCTTGAAATTCTCATATTTTCATCTTGTTTTGTTGTATGATAAAGGTTTTGTATACATTTTCTAATTTTTGATGTACTTTTTATCTTAGTGTACATGATACTTTCGATAGATGCAAACTTGATAAAATATATAAACGAACATCGCATCATCGAGATATTACAGTTTTTTGTTGTAATGTTTTGTTTAAGTTTACGAATTTGTTAGAGGTGTTATTGTATGGGTGAGCCATTTCATAAGTATGACATAAGGGGAATCTACCCCAAAGATCTTTCAGAAGACCTTGTATATAGAATTGCTAAAGCTATTGTTAAGAGATTTTCTCTGAAGAGAATTATAGTGGGATATGACCACAGGATGAGTTCGCCTTCTTTATTCGAAAGTTTTTCTAGGGGTGCAGCCGATATGGGCTGTGATGTTTTGAGTATAGGTAGCACTGCAACTCCCATACTTTATCATTTTTGTGTCAAGGAAAAATTTGACATTGGTGTAATGATAACAGCATCTCATAATCCTAAGGAATATAATGGGATAAAAGTATGTACAAAAGAGAGTCAGCTAATTACTTATGATAAAGGTCTGTCTGATGTTGAGGGGCTGGCTGTTGAGAATAAATTTCCTGATGCTGATATGAAAGGGAAGATTGAGACACGGGATGTTCTTAACGAGTATGTGTCTTTCATAATTCCTTTATTGTCAAACCTTAAGAAGAATTACAAAGTTGTTATTGATACTGGTAATGGTGTTGCTGGTCCTATTGTTGAGAAGATTTTGAATGGGATTGAGAATATTGATGTTATTCCATTATTTTTTGAACTTGATGGTAATTATCCTAATCATGAAGCAAATCCATTGAAAGATGAGAACCTTGTTGATCTAAGCAAAAAGATAATAGAAACAAAGTCTGATTTTGGTTTTGCGTTTGATGGTGATGGTGATAGATGTATTCTTCTTGATGAAAAGGGCGAGGTCGTTAATACAGATATTCTTCTTTGTTTGATTGCTACAGAAGAGTCAAAGAAGAATCCTGGCTCAACATTTTATTATGATTTAAGGTTTAGCAAGATTGTAAAGGAACACATTGAATCTTTGGGATGCAAAGCTGTAATGAGTGAAGTTGGAAACGCTGTTTACAAAGAAAAATTGGTCTATGAAGGCGGACTTGTTGCTGCTGAACTTTCAGGTCATGTTATGTATTCAGATAATAGTTGTCTTGATGATGGATTTTATTTGATGGCAAAGATATTTGGGTATGTCGATAATCTCGTGGGAAGTGTTTCAAAGTTGGTGCTACCATATAAGAAGTATTTCCAGTCTCCTGAGATTAATACTAAAGTCAAGGATGCTAATGTAGCTATTGAAGATGTACGGGCAAAGTACAAGGATTATGAGATTACTGAGATTGATGGTGTTACAATAACAGCTGATAATTGGTGGTTTAATCTTAGAAAGAGTAATACAGAACCTGTTGTAAGGATGCGTGTTGAAGCAGATACCAAAGAGTTGCTTGATGAGAAGATAAAAGAGCTACAGAATCTTCTTGCTCTTCATAAATGATTTTTTTAAAATGGCAAATGTATTTAGAACATACGATATACGAGGGATTTATCCTGGTGATATGAACGATGAGTTAGCATACAAAGTTGGCAGAGCTATTGTCAAATATTTTAATGTTGATTCTGTTGCTTTGGGCCACGACCACAGGCTTAGCTCTCCTTCATTGCACGATTCAATGATAAGGGGTTTGCTTGACCAAGGTGCGGATGTTTTTGATTTGGGGATGTGCTCATCGCCCGAGTTATACAACTATAATGTATCTAATTCTGTTATTGGTATTATGATTACTGCCTCGCACAATCCTAAAGAGTACAATGGCATCAAAGTTAACAACTATGATGGCAGAATGATAAATTACGCTGGTGGTCTTGATGAGATTGAGAAGATTGTTGTTGGCGATGATTTTCCTTTGGCTGGTAAGCGTGGAAATGTTACAAAAGTAGATTATAACGATACATATTGTGATTATCTAAGAGATTTTCTAGATGTGAAAAAGAAAATAAAAATTGTTGTTGATACTGGTAATGGGATTGCAGGACCTACTGTTGATAAGATATTCGCCAAAGTAAAAAATGTAGAGATTCTTCCTTTATTTTTTAATCCTAATGGATCTTATCCTAATCATCCTGCGAATCCTGCAGAGCTTGATAATCTTGTAGAAATTAGTTCTAAGGTGAGGGAAACTAATGCAGATTTTGGTGTTGCTTTTGATGGAGATGCTGATCGGTGTGTTTTCCTTGACGAACGTGGAGTTCCTATCAGTCCAGATTTGTTCTTCTGTGTTATTGCTGATTTTGAAAGTAAGCGATATCCAAAAGGAACATTCTATTTTGATCTTTGGTTCAGCAAAGTTGTAAAGGAAAGGATGAAAGAGCTTGGTTGTGATTATCAGGTTCTTCCATTGGGTGCAGCAAATTTCAGAGAAAAGCTTGTGCTTGAAGGTGGTGTTGCTGCTTCTGAAATCTCTGCACACATAATGTTTTCAGAGAATTACTGCCAGGACGATGGCTTCTTTGCAATGATAAAAGCAATTAACTATTATTCTTCAAGTAATAAGACAATGTCTGCTTTCATTGCTCCATATATGATTTATTTTTCTGATATGAAGAACATACGAGTGGAAATTCCAGACCAGGTTATTGACAAAATAATCCAGATATATTCAGATGATGAGAATGCAAAGATGTACGAGCTTGATGGGATTACTGTTGAGTTTGCTGATTACTGGTTTAATATTAGGAAAAGCAATACAGAGCCCTTGTTGAGATTAAGAATAGAGGCGGATACACGTGAGCTTCTTGAATCCAAGATGAATGAGCTCGTGAAAATTATTAAAGAGTCTTCTTAATTTCCTTAATTCCGTTTTCTAAGATTTCAGACGCTTTCTTATTTTTCCAGGGAGGCATTATCAGTCTCTTCCATTTCTTGCTCCCTTTCTCGCCATGATATATATTTTGGAGATGTTTTAGAATATTCCTGCATTTTAGTGGTTCTTCAGAATTGGTTTCTTCTTTTTTTATGTAATCAAGCATCGTCTCTATTACTTGTTCCCTTTTTATCCCTACAGTAGGTTTTTTTGTTATTATGCTGTCAAGCTCGGAAAGAAACATTGGGTTTTCATAAGCGACTCTGCCAATCATGACTCCATCAACATGTTTAAGGTGCTCTTTTATTTCTTCAGATGTTCTTATTCCGCCGTTTATTTCTATGTATAACTCAGGGAAATCTCTCTTTATTGAATAGACTGCCTCATAATTAAGAGGAGGAATACTCCTGTTCTTCTTGGGATCAAGTCCAATTACTCCTATCCTCGCGTGTATTATGAATTTATTCACTCTATGTTTTTTAATAATCTCGACAAATTCTTTCAAATATTCGTGCGAGATTCTGCTCTTATTCCTTTCTTTCGTAGCATCTATCCCTATTCTGTGTTTTACTGTTATTGGCTTTTTTGTTACCTCTTTTGCTTTTGCTACAATCTCTGCAACCTTTTTGGGTTCAAGCATGAGTGTCAATCCCATATCATATTCTGAAACCTTCTCTGACGGACATCCAGCGTTGATGTTTATCTCATCATAATCCCATTTCTCAGCAATTTTGATGGCTTCAGCTATCTCGTCAGGATTAGAACCTGCGATTTGCAGTGCTATTGGCTTCTCTACTTTCTTAAAATCAAGAAGTGATTTGGTGTTCCCATGTATTATAGCGGGCGCAGTTATCATTTCCGTGTACAACATTGTTTCTTTTGTAAGAAGCCTGCACATATATCTGAAGTGTCTGTCTGTTACATCCACCATTGGAGCAATACTTATCATTTCTTGGATTACTCTGGGTTTAATTAAAAAGATTTTCATTATATTCTGAAAAGATATATATACCAGAAATTCTGTAAATTAGCTATGGTTAGAAAAAAAGAAAAACAGGATGAAAAAAATAATTCATCAAAAACAAAACAATCTTCAAAAACACCTAGAAATAGGCTTGCTGAATATATTACTGTCCTGAAACCTAAATCCTTTCGTGTACCTGGGAAAAAATACAAGAAATATGATGTTATAACTTTTGGATCAGCAACCCTAGATGTTTTTGTTGATACTGATAATGAGATTATAAAACGTAAAGGCCAAACGAACGAACTTCTTGCTTACCCACTGGGGTCAAAACTATTGATACGAAAACTTAATTTTGAGATTGGTGGTGGTGGCACTAATACTGCGGTGTCTCTTGCTCGTTTTGGGCTTGCAACTGGATGGGCGGGTAGTATTGGGAAATGCGACAACTCAAGGACTATTATTGAAATTCTTCACAAGGAAGGTATAGATTTTCTTGGTAGGACTGGTGAAGGGGTCGCGGGATATTCTGTAATATTAGATAGTGTCGGCCATGATAGGACTATTTTGACGTATAAAGGTGAGAATGACAACCTTGTGTTTGATGGACTTAACAAAAACGCGCTTAGAAATGCAACTTGGTTCTACTTTTGTTCTCTTGTTGGAAAGTCTTTTGAGGCTCAGAAGAAGGCTGCAAGATTCGCAAGAGAAAACGACATAAAACTGGCTTTCAATCCAAGCAGTTATCAGGCAAAGTTAGGTGCAAAAAAACTTTCTCCCATATTGAGATATACAGATCTTCTTGTGTTAAACCTAGAAGAGGCAGGGCTTCTTGTTGGCCATTATGATGATATTAAAGAAACTCTGAATAAGATTCATGAGACTGGGCCTCATATCGTGATAGTTACTGATGGCCCAAATGGGGCTTATTGTAGTGATATGACTAATGTCTATAAGGTTCATGCGCAGAAAATAAAGATTATTGAGACAACAGGTGCTGGCGATGCATTTGCTTCTTCTTTTCTAGGTGCTTTCATAAAGACTGATAATATCAAACTCTCATTAAAACTTGGATTGGTTAATGCACAATCAGTAATCCAAAACAAGGGTGCTAAGAACATACTACTTAAGTGGAAGGATGTATTGAAGAAGCACAAATCAAAGCCCGTTAAAATAACAAAAATATAGTTTTACCTAGAAAATGGGACTTGACAATGATGACGCTCCTGTCGGAGAAATTGTAGCTCTCGTTCTTGTAGTTGCAACTATTTTCATAGTTCTAGTTCTAACTTTTGACTCTTGTGCAGAGTTTGAATATGGTGATGATTATAGATTCTGTGGTGATGTGGGTATTGAGATATATGCTCCGCTTGGCGCAGAGAGACCTTGTTTTAATGACGATGGAGAAGTTGTTTTCCAGATACTTAATAATGGCGCTTATCCTGTTGAATTCATAAATATCAGATATTATGATACTAATAGAAACGTTTCAGAGTATATTGGAGTCCTTGATCAGGTTCCATTCAAGACTGACTTAGGATTACGCGTAGGTCAAGAATTTAGGCCAATCAATGTTACACCAATTGTGTATAATACTGAATCAGAGGATCATGTTTTGTGTGAAAGGTCTATGGTGCGAATAACAAAGTTAGATAGGTGTTGATGTTAATCAAAGTGCTTCTTTAGTTTACTTGATAGGTTTTGAAATTCTTCTTTCTTCATTTTTTTCCTATCCCAAATCTCAAACTTTGCATTGTCTCCATTTATTCTGGGCAATACATGAAAATGCACATGCGGAACAGTCTGTCCAGCCCATCCGCCATTATTAAGGAATATGTTAGATGCAGGGTATTTTCTTTTTAGTGCTTTGGCTGCCTTAGCTGTATGATACATCAAATCACCAAGGATATCTTTGGGCATATCATCTATATCGGAAAAATGTTTTTTGGGAATGACAAGTATGTGTCCATCTACTCTCTTTGGAAGATCTATTGAGAGAAAAGATATGCAGTGTTTTGTTTCGTTAAGAATCTCAAAAGGGAATCCGTTAATATGTTCTTTTCTTTCACCAGATATAAAATCACAAAAAAGGCACATAATGCTTATTTTTTGCATCTTGTTATTATATTTTATGGTTTACTAATTTGAAAAGTTTAGGTAAACATTGTTTTACTATATGAGATACATTATTACGGGCACAATGAGGCATCCCATGAGGTTATTCTTGCCAACACCAAAACATTCTGCTAATATTCCTATAGAGGATGATGTTATCAGGATTAGTATTCCCAGTGCTCCGTCAAAGATAAGTGACATCAGAACAATAAATGCTATTACACATAGCACAACGTTCTTATAATTAATTTTATTGACCAATGATGAGAAGAATCTTGACATATATATTGTACTGATTGAAGCAATCCCGCCTGCTATTATGGCTACTATAAGAAGTAATCCAAGTTCAATGTAGCTAATGTTCTCTATTATGCTTTTTATTGCCACGATTGAGCCATTCCTTGCCTTGTCTATTATGAAGAAAGAGCATAGTGATATAATCATGCCTGCCGTGTTCATACCTCCAGCAAGGATAAGAAAACTTTTTGTGCTGTTATTGAATATTCTTTGAACTATTACCATTATTTGGCTTGTCCCAAATCCTGGTGTGAACGCTGCAAAAAATCCAGCTATTGATGCGGTAAGAACTGATTTTTTTATTGTCTTAGTTCCTATTATTAGTCTTTTTTTATTTTGCATAGGGATACGTGCTTTATTTTTTGTGCTCATCAATAAAAGGGATACTCCAAAGAATCCTGATAGCATATGAAATAGGGGATTGCTTAAATTATCTTGAGAGAGAACCATAATTCCCAATGTTGCAGATATAATGAAGATTAGTGCTGAATTTATTTTGTCTTTTTGGATTAATAGTATTATTGCTGCGAGTATTGCTAAGATAATTCCTATGTTATCTTTAAGAAAATTATTCATTATAGACATTGATTTCATGAAGAGGCCAAAAAGGAGAATGCTCATTATTAATGTGAACATGCTCCCAATGATTGTGAGTTTTACTGCGTTGTGTCCATCTCCTTTCATTAACATCGCATGGCCAGGGAGAGCTGTGAGTATGTGAGATTGATCTGGCGCACCTAGATATATGCTTGGTATGCAATCTACGAACGTATGTGTTGTACTCATTGATATGATAAATATTGCAACAAGAAGTGGTGGAATATTAGCGGTCATAGCGTAATAGGATATTGCTACCGCAGATATAAGATTGATATGGATTCCGGGAATCAAGCCGGTGAAATTTCCAGCGAGAATACCCAGTAATATTGCTATCAAGGTATGTAATAACATGATCTATTGTTTGTTTTAGTTTTAATAAGTCTTAGTAAGAAAAAAATGGAGATATTTCACATTGGTTGTATTATTTCTATGATATAATATTATGACAAAAAAAATTAACGTTGATACATGTTTTCTATTGTATCTTTATGATATTCTGTTTCAATCTTTCTTCGTTTAAATTTCAGTGTTGGAGTTAATTCTTTTCCAACCTCAAAAGGATTTTCTAGAAGTTCAAACTTATTTCTTGCTATTGTTTCGTGGATTTTGAATCCTGCCTCTTTATTTATATATTTTCGAATCTCATTGGAATATAATTCCCTTACTCTTTCGTCTTTTAATACATCCGCATACGAATTTTCTGATACTTGAATGTTGTTCTCTTTGCAGAAGTCAACAAGGTTCTCTTTATCCGGCTCTATAAGTGCACATAAGTCCACTTTGTCTTGTCCAGTTATGAATGCAGATATTATATATTTGCTCTTCTGTAATGTATTTTCAATAGTATTTGGGTTGATGTTTTCACCGTTTGCAAGAACAATCATCTCTTTAGCTCTACCAGTTATTTTGAGGTTTCCATCTTTCCGTATATAACCTAAATCTCCTGTATTTATCCACCTTTTTCCGTTTTCATCCACTGATATTACCTCAGAAGTCGCTTCTGGGTCTTTGTAATAACCTTTCATAACATTTGGCCCTGATGCATGAATTATTCCTTCTATTCCTTCTTTCACATTTTCTCCTGATACTTCGTCAAGTATTTTTATTGTGACTCCGTTCAAGGGTTTTCCCACATTACCAACAGTGTAGTTCTCTGGAGTTCTCGCTGTTATTACAGGTGAGGTTTCTGTCATCCCATATCCTTCAAGAATTTTAACGTTAATTTTATTGAAAAATTGATCAACATAATCAGGAAGTGCACCTCCGCCTGATATTGCAAACTTAAATTTCCCACCAAGTTTTTTAGCCATAATTCTTGATTTAAACATTTGAAATATCGCCTTCTCCAGATAGTTCGAGTTTTCCAGCTTTTTAGTTAACTTAGAATAGACTAACTCCCACACTCTTGGAACAGAGGGGAACACAGTTGGATGTTGCTCTGAGATATCGTTCATTAGGTTTTTTTGAGTTGTATAGAAGGATTCGGACCCTCCCAGTAAAGAAACATATTTAGCCATCCTTTCGAAAACATGCCATGCCGGAAGAAAAGATAGAAGTTTGTCGTTCTCATTATTCCTAAGTAAGTCGACACACATATGAGCATTACTTATGAAGTTATGATGAGTTAGCATTACACCCTTTGGCATTCCTGTCGTACCTGACGTATATATTATTGTTGCGATATCTTCACCATCAACCTCTGGAACTCTAGCAGAAGTTTTGTCTGCATTTAGTTCTTTTATGTTAAAATCAACACTCTCATCCGCGAAATCATCGATTGATATAACGTGTCTAATATTTTCTTGTGATGACCTATCAAATATTTCTTTTGATTTTTTGTTTTCTAGTATTACTGCTTTTGCATCACTGTGTTGCACTATATGATCTATTTCTTGTCTTGATGCATCATTTCCTCTTGGAACATCAATTATCCCTGCATAATTCATTCCTAGAGATAGTGAAATCCACTCCGGATTATTATCTGATATAAGTGCTACTTTATCTCCTTTTTTTAATCCCATCTCTAAGAATGCACTGCTGTAATTTAGTATTGAATTGTAAAGTTCATTGTATGTTATGGTGTGTTTCTCATTGTCTTTCCATGAGA
>CAZOXV010000017.1:0-7658 GCA_964583935.1 uncultured Methanosarcinales archaeon
TAAGGAAAAGGATACATTGCCCTTACTGTGGTTCAAAGATATTACACAAGATACGTAATACGGTAACCCATGTGAAGGCGCGTTGATATGTTTGAAAAAACAATTGTTGTCAAAGATATAGATTCAAGGTCCTTTTATGAGTCCATAAAACCGGACATTGGTGGCTTGTCTGCTAAACGGTTTTCTGTAAAAGCCAATAAACTTGCAGACTCTGTTGAATTTTTGGTTTACGCTGATGATGAAACTGCATTAAAAGCTGCGGAATCTTCAATTGCTAAGATGGAAGCCGTTTTTAAGAAGATGTCTAAAATTAATTGATTTGGTGATTATTGTGACTAACCAAGAAACTATCAAGGAGCTCCAGCAATTGGAGCAGGCTTTGTATTCTTTTTCTAACAAGATAAAAGAGTATAAATCACAAGCTCTCGAGATTGATTCAGCACTAAAAGAATCTGAGAAGTCTTCCAATTCTTATAGAATAATTGGGAATATAATGGTTTTATCGTCCAAGGAAGAGATTAAGGACGACTTAGAGTCAAAAAAGAAAATGTGCGATATTCGTATCGAATCTCTTTCTAAACAGGAAAAGAAATACAAAGATCTTTTCCAGGAGAAGCAGGCAAGTTTAGCTGCAGAATCCAAACAAAATTGAGGTGTTTAAAATGTACGATGGAGAGATGAGTGAAATTTTAGAAGCGCTTGATGAAATTAAATCAGATTCTACTGTGCCACGAAACGTGAAGAATAAAATTGATGAGATGATAAATACTTTAAAGCGTGATGACCTTGAGATTTCATTGAAAGTTGACAAGGTTCAACAAGATTTAGAGGAGATTTCTTCAGATTCTAATCTCCAAGCCTTCACACGAACACAGCTTTGGAGCATAGTAAGTCTACTTGAGACGTTGCTTTAGGTCCTTCTTAATTAAATAGAATTTAAGTATTACAAATTTTATTTTTTAGGAGTTTGTTTTTGTTTTTTTGAGGCAAAATATTCTTTTATTCTTTTCAGGTCTTTTGGTTGGGCATTCGGTCCAAGAGTATAGTATGTTTTCTCAGCATCACTTCCCCAAGAGTAATCGCCTTTCTCTTTTTTCACTTTATCAATTTTCACTTCTTTTGTCATAAGACCTTTGTTTAGGTGATAATATATTGATCTCATTGTTACTCTGGGAAAGATATTTATGTAATGTTTGTATATGTCATACCCATAAGCAGGTCCCGAATAGACGAGTATTTCTACTATGTTCTGCCTTATATCTGATTTTACAGGCCTGCCACGTGATTTTCTTTCCATAATGAAAATTTATATAGCATTATATTTAAAGTTTCTTAATCAACATTTATTTTCTATATTGTAAATAATTTCATTGTCCATTTCGAAATGTTAATTTATATCTTTGAGTATAGATAGTTACTTAAGGTTGTGTCGCTCTATTTTACTTGCTCTTCTAGTCAGAATTCATCAATAAATAATTTTGTATAATCCAAAGAAAACCTAATTTCTACAGGTGTTGGTTCCTTCATAATGTTTATGAAATTTTCTCTAAGTTTCCTTATCTGACGAATTTCTTCTTCGTATGGAATATTAATTCTATTTTTAAGTTCGTTTATTAGGATATCTTGTGCTGTTGGTGGCTCTTTGAAAAAGACTGATTTGTATTTTTTTTTAAGTGCAGAAGTCACTGCTTGATCACATCCTACAATGCAAAGCCCACCATTATAGACTGCTTTTGACAATATTTTTTTAGGATCTTCTTGCACGAATCCATCGGAGATATTATTTTTTTCTTGTTCTTCTCTTACATTTTCTGTGTCTCCCTTCATGGTTTCACTTTGCTCCATATTGGTTTGTTCTTGCTCTTGCGGTTCTTTCTGACTAACAAAGTCTTGACTCGCTTGAAATTGCTGTCTATTTTCAACTTGATTTTGTTCCTCGTTCTCGTGGTGTACATCAGGAGTGTAATATTTTAGCATCTCATCGTCAGTATCTTCTTGCGGTGTTTGGTTTTGCTCTATGTTATTCTGCTTTATACTCTGTGTCTGTTCATGTTGGTCATAATCTCCTAGATTTGGTTGTTGGCTTATTTGTTGATTCATACTATCATGAGATTCATGTTCATTGTTTTGAGAGTGAACCATCTGGTTCTGTGTCTCTGCTTGTTCTTGATTGTTTATGAATAAATTTCCTTCGTCCTCTTGAGAATTAAGTTCATTGACCTGAGGTTCTTCCTTTCTTTGTTCTATGTATGAGTCTGCATATTTCTTATGAAACTCTTTCTGATTGATTGATTTTGCGCTTACTATGTATATGTTCTTATCTATTGCAAAACTAATCCTTATTGGATCATTTATTCTATTCTCTGCTCTCATAGCAGTTTTTGTAATCTCTTGCATAATATAATCTTCAAGGATGTTTCTTACTGGCTCATCAAGCTCAATCTTTTCAGTCCTTCTTTTTTCAAGGCTCAACTCGTACTTTATTGTTTGTTCTTTCAGGAACTTTCTTGCTATATCGAGTGTGTTTTTCTTAACTACATATGCGCTTGGTATCATCTGATTAAGTGTTATAGAATTTCCTAAACCCGAACAAACCTGTATCATTGCTTCATCTGAGCTACCGTTCATTGGGTTTCTAGAATAAGCATAGCCTGACTTCATTGGGTTAATCATTCTTTGTACTATCACAGAAGGCTTGAACCTTTTCAGATTTATATTTTCAGGGCTAAATACCGACGCCCAGCAACTTTTGATTCCGTTAATTAACCTTTCTTTTCCCTGTATGTTCAGCAAAAAAGTGTCTTCTATATAATCGCTAGTGCTACTGACTCTCAATGCTACAAAGAGTTCAGTGTTGTTTCCTAGCTTGAGATAACTTTGATATATGAAGTTTGCCATATCTTCAGGAAATGGTGTGTTCATTATTGCTTGTTGCGCAAGTATAGATTTCTTTTCTGTTTCCGTGCTGCTCATAATGATTTCTGCAATTCTTTCTTTGAGTTTCGCCATCTCCACAAACTTCACAAATAAATTTCCAGTTATTATGAATCCTTCTGGTATGTTGAACCCTTTTGAGAATAGTTCAGAAATAAAAGCTGCTTTCTTGCCTATGACTCTGACATCTTCTATAGAACATTCATTGAATAGTACAATATCGTCCATAACCTCAGGGTAGAAATAAGGGTATTTAAAGATTGTTGATTTGAAAAGATTAGATAAAACGGACCTGAAGATGTCATCAATGAAATTGATGGACCTTCAGCACCTAACTGCCCTGAAGATGTCACCAATAAAATTGATGGACTTTAATTCTTAATAATCCTGAAGATAAAGGCAACAAGTTGCCTAACCTCCGTGTTTACGGACCTGAAGGGATTCGAACCCTCGATCTACAGCTTAGAAGGCTGTCGCCTTATCCAGACTGGGCTACAGGTCCATCTTGTTCCCCAAAAAATTACATAGAGTTTATAAATATTTGGGATTAAAGTATATCTAACTTTCTTAATGCAATAAAAGCAGCCGCTATTGTGCCAGAAATCCATATTTCTCCTTTTTCTATCATTGAGAGAAGCTCATCTTTATCGACTTCAAGTATTTCTATATCCTCAAATTCATCGAGTTTTTGTTCAAGTTTCTTCTCACTGTCTCTTGCAAGGAAAACATACCCTTTTCCTCGTTGTTTTGTCGGGTTGTCTGAAAGTGTTGCTATCAATTCAACATCTTTCGAAACGTGTCCTGTTTCTTCTAGATACTCTCTTTCTGCACCTATCTTTGGGTCTTCATCTTTTTCAAGAACACCAGCAGGGAATTCTATTACAACTTCTTTTATCCCGTGTTTGTATTGTTTTACAAGTACGAATTTTTTGTTCTTTGTATAAGGAACTACCAACACTACATCTCCCGAGTTCCATACATAGTAATCATCAATTCTTCTTTTATCTGGTAATTCTACTGTTTCTGAATCTACTCTAAACCATTCTTCATCAAGTGCTTTTCGCGATTTCAGTATTTTCCATTTCTTTTCCATATTTTATGTGGATTATTGTCCATTTATAATATTTCGTAATCATAGTTCGTTACTAGTTATTTTGTAATCTGTTTTTGCAACTATCTGTCTTATATGATTTGCAAAAACCAGTATATTTAAAAGAAAGAGGCTATTTTTTTGCTTTATGGATGACGAAAAGTCTCAATCTCAGGATATGTATACTCACGAATTAAAAATACCTAAGGAACGGATTGCTGTTTTAATTGGCATAGAGGGTGAAACAAAGAGGAAAATTGAGCAAACAGCATCGATAAAGCTTGCTATAAATTCCGAGGAGGGAGATGTGGTAATCTCCAGCGAAGACCCCGTCAATTTATTTACTGCTCAAGAAGTTGTTAAGGCCATAGGGCGAGGATTTAATCCCGATAAAGCGCTATTGCTTCTAAAGGTTGATTTTGTTCTAGAAATGATTAGTTTAAGAGAAATCTCAAAAAACAAAAATCATCTCAAACGTATTAAAGGAAGGGTTATAGGTACAGAAGGAAAGACTCGAGGAATTATTGAAGAGCTTACTAAAAGTAATGTTTCCGTTTATGGTAAGACAATTTGCATTATTGCAAGAAGTGAAAATGCGTCAATCGCCAAGCGAGCTGTCGAGATGATAATAGAGGGAAGCCCTCATAGTACTGTGTATAGATTTCTTGAATCTAAACGGAAAGATATGCGTTATTCTGCAGATGATGGAGATGCTGAGATTGAAGATGAATTTAAGAAATTCATATAAGTCTTGATATTTGTGCTTGTCTTCTTTAATTAACTATTTTGTTTTCAGTCATTATTTCTAAATAATTTTATTGAAATAATATACTCTAATACCATAAACTTTATTAACACGTGACGTGAAGAGATTTATGTTATAATTTTACTCTTTATGTTGATAAATCATTGATTTTATTTTTGAGGGATAATAAGTGGCTAATACAGCAGAAGATATGGCAAAGAGCCAAAGGGAGATTTCTATTGCGGAGTTCTTTGAAAAGAATCGGCATCTTCTTGGGTTCGATAACAAGCGTAAGGCCCTCCTTACTACTATAAAAGAAGCAGTTGATAATTCTCTCGATGCATGTGAAGAAGCCGGTATCCTACCTGAAATATTTGTTGAAGTTATTGATATGACAAATGAGCGTTTTAGGGTCATTGTGGAAGACAATGGTCCTGGTATTGTAAAGGCCCAGATTCCTAAAATTTTTGCAAAATTGCTTTATGGTTCTAAATTTCACAGGCTTAAACAAAGTAGAGGACAGCAGGGTATTGGTATCTCCGCATCAGTTATGTATGGTCAGCTGACGACTGGACGAGCTGCACGGATTGTTTCTAAGACTGGTCGTGGTAAGGCTGCACACTATTTTGAACTAAGGATTAATACTCAAAAAAATGCCCCTGAAATTCTGAAAGATGAAGAAAAAGAGTGGAATAAAGACCATGGTACCAGAATTGAGATTGACCTTACTGCAAATTATCTTAAAGGGAGTCAATCAATTGATGAATACCTTCGTGAGACTGCTATTGTCAATCCTCATGTTTCGATAATATATACGAATCCTAAGGCAGAACAGATAATTTTTCAGCGAGCTAGTGAGAAATTACCCGTGGAACCAAAAGAAATTATGCCACATCCATATGGTGTCGAACTTGGTACACTGATAAAGATGCTTGGTATAACACACTCAAAAACTCTTCTTCATTTTTTCACAACAGAGTTCAGTAGAGTTAGTACAGCCGTAGCAAAAAATATTTGCGAGAACGCAAGAATACTGCCAAAAACAAAGCCATCTAGAGTCACTCGTCAGCAAGCTGAAGATTTGTATGATGGAATTAAGCAGACAAAGATTATGGCTCCTCCTACTGATTGTATTGCGCCAATTGGTGCAGAACTTATAGAAAAAGGAATCAAGAAAGAAATTAATGCAGAGTTCTATTGTTCTGTCACAAGGCCACCAAATGTATATAGCGGTAATCCGTTCATCATTGAAGCTGCTGCTGCATACGGGGGAGATATTCCCTCTGACAAGACTGTTGAGATATTGAGGTTTGCCAATCGTGTTCCTTTATTATATCAACAAGGGGGTTGTGCTGTTGCAAAAGCAATAAGTGAAACTAATTGGAGGTCTTATGGTCTATCGCAGTCTCAGAGATCGTTGCCAGTTGGTCCCGTTATTATACTTGTTCATCTTGCTTCCGTATGGGCACCTTTTACTTCAGAAGCGAAAGAGGCCATTGCACATTATCCAGAGATTATTAAAGAGATGAAACTAGCGCTCCAAGAATGCGGGAGGAAGCTTGGACTTTATGTTGCAAAGAAAAAAAGGGTTGGTGAAGAGTTAAAGAAGAGGTCATATATAGAAAAGTATATGAAATTTATTGGTCAATCTTTGCAAGGGATACTTGGAAAAGATAATGTGAATACTGATCTTGTAGATGATACACTTAAAGCAATGCTTGAAAAGAGATCTATGCCTAAATTGGTCCACAGAGATGTGCAGGAGCCTAAGAAACCTGGAGATTTAAATTCGTATATGGAAAAAGAAGAAGCTTATGCTGAATCTATTAATCAATCAAGTGAAGATTCTGATGACATGAACGAAGAAGATAATGATAATTCGAAAGAAAATGAATTTTAGGGATGCTAAGAATGGATAATATTATTGAAAAAGTAGATAACCTTGCTAAAGGAGTATATCAGACAATTCTGAGAAATGAAAGGCCTGTTTTAAAGCTACCTATAAGATCTCTTGATAATGTGAAGTATAATTCTAAAGACGGTTTTTTTGAGATTTCTGGTAAAGAAAAAACTCGGACACTCACTGCTGCAACCGTTAAGACTTTTGCTCAAACACTTTTGATGATGAAAGAATCAAAGAGTCTTGTTGTGAGTGATGATCAGGCAACAAAAAGAGAAATGTATTATATCTCCAAGAATTGGGGTGACGCCAGATTCAGTGAGCAGCCAGAATCTGATACTGTGATGGATGATATTGAAGCAATGTTACATGTTAACAGGGAACAGATGGGTTTTGTCCCTGAGGAGAAAGGTGGTGCTGTTGCTGGCGAGTTGACTGTGATTGATCGCGACAGTGAGACTAATGAGGTTATTGAGATTGATTGTACAAGATTTGCTAGTGGTGCATATTCTATACCTTCTAAAGTTGAACATCTTAAATTCAAGACAAAAGCAAAGTTCATACTTGCAATAGAAACTTCTGGTGCTTTTGAGAGATTGAATAAGCACAAATATTGGAGAAAAGCCAACTGTATTATAATAGCCATGGCTGGTGTCCCAACAAGGGCAACAAGACGTTTTATACGAAAGCTAACGGATGAAACGGGCATACCTGTTTATGTGTTTACTGACGGTGACCCTTATGGATATCTTAATATATATAGAACTTTAAAGGTTGGTTCTGGTAATGCAGCCCATATAAATCAATTTTTCTGTGTTCCGAATGCCAAATATATTGGTGTAACTCCTCAGGATATTTTAGACTATAAGCTTCCAACTCACCCCTTGAAAGAAGTCGATATAAAGCGTTTGAAGGACGGTCTTAAGAATGATCCTTTTATCAAGGAGCATAGAGAGTGGAAGAAAGCTTTGGAGCAAATGATGAGCTTA
>CAZOXV010000017.1:7668-10950 GCA_964583935.1 uncultured Methanosarcinales archaeon
ATCGATAAGTACCTTCCAGAGAAAATATCTAATCAGAAAACATGGTTACCATAATTTTTGAGATCCCTATCCCCATGCTAAGTTTCTTCTTTTTATTTCTTGCAGTACAGTGAGGTTTTCTTCTATTGCGCTTATTATTTCATTAAAACGTTTTTTATCATCATCTGTCTTTAAGATTTTTTCAAAGTTTGGTTTTATGCAGTTCTCCAGTATGTATTCTGAAAATCCTATATTATTATCCCATTCAAGCGGTGTTGTAAAGTGCCAAGGGAAACATGATATTATTGTTGGTGATGTCTCTTTGAAGAGTGTCTTATCCAATAGAATGAGGGCATCATAGAATTCAATGAGAGATAACCATAATTTTATTAGATTCTTTTGTGGAGTAGAAAGGAACATGAAGTATTCGCCTCGCGGAGACCAGAACGGGAATGGGTCATCCTCATGCGATAATGGTTCCCATGAAGCTGGCAATATTTTTTCAATAGTGTCATTCTTATCAGGTACTCCTTCAGAGATAAGTGATTTTTCAATCTTAGATTTTGTTAATGAAGGTATTTCCTTCATTCTTGGTCCAAATTCTGTGAGTGCATTTCTTGATTCTCCGTTCTCCATGTCTCTAGCTATTATGGCATCTTGCAAATCTAGTTGTTCAAAGAATTTAGATAGTGATTTGGGAGACCTAAGTGCCTTTTTTGCATCACTCCAGACAACTTCAGATGGTATGAAAGCTGGTGGTCTATCAAAATAAGGTGCACCCATGAGTGCATCTTTTACAATGACAGGGAATACGGCCAATATATTTTTTTTAAACCAGTAAAATCTGGAGTCTATATCCTCTGATATTGCTCTGTCAGGTACTAATATCTTTACTTCTGGAAACATGCCAGAAACTATGTTAAGCACCCTTTGGTCTATTGCACCTTCTGGCGGAAAGAAGACCTTTGGCTCTCCGAAATATTTCAAGACCGTCTTGTAATCTTCTTCTATTTGCATTTCTATTAACTGGTTTGAAAGTAGTGGAAGAATGGGATGAGAATATGCACTAAATCCTATTTCTACAGTTCCTTCATTAATAGCTTTTCTCATATTTTCTAGAAATTGTTGGAATAGCTCATGTGTTCTAGGATCCTTGTCCCATGATTCCAGAGTCCAACCTTGTATCTGTACTGTATGTCTACATAAGCCAGATGCAAATGATTTGGATAGAGGAAGAAATACTTCTTCTAGATTCCTTATAACCCATTCAGGTAACTTTTTGCTAAAGAATGGTTGATAGGCGTGCATAAAATCAAAAATTCGCATAGTTATCTGAGAATTCGCATTATTAATATATCTTGTTCTTTTTTTGATCTATTTTTCTTTTTTTCTAATTATTTCTTCTTTGAATGAGTCTTCATCAATACCCATGTCATATTTATTGAAGAAATGAACTATGTTCTTAATATCTCTTTCGAGTAGTTCCATGTATTGTCCATTTCCTGATGTTGTGCTTTGTGAAAAATCTATAAAAACTGGATTTTCTTTGTGATATAGTATGTTGAAGCTTGATAAGTCTCCATGGACCAGTCCACCAAGATGCATTTTTCTCATGTACTCTTTTATCTTTTTGAAAAGCTGCAGTGCCCTCTTCTTTCCTAGTTTCTTGAGGTCTATATCTTTTAATTGTGGTGCTGGTTTATTTTGATCTCCTATGTATTCAAGCAGAATTATGTTGTCAAGAACTTCAATTGGTGTGGGTACATTTATCCCCAAATTTCTTGCTTTCAATAGGTTTCTGTATTCTCTTTTTGTCCAAGCATATATTATCTTGCTTCTCTGTTTTTTTATCCCCGTTACTCTTGTGTCTCTTTTTAGATAGTCATACATCTTGTTAAAATTACATGATAGTACTCTGTATATCTTTACAATAATTTCCTCCTTCCCTTTTGTAGCAGAGAATATGTTTGCTTCTTTTCCAATAGAAATTGAAGAATCTAGTTCGTCAAATAGATGTCGTGCAGATAACTTTTCTAAGTTATTCAAAGTGTATCTATCAAAAACATTTCCATAAACCTTAAATTTGTCTTTTGTTATTTTTCCCAGCTTAATCTCCTTTTTTGTTATTATCTCTATCTATTTCTGGCTAAGACTATATCTTTTTAACTATTTTTAATGGTTTAGTAAGTTTTAAAAAAGAGTTCTTACAACCATCATATATGCCTGACGAAGAATATCTTGAGGACCCTATTCAGGAAGATGCGGAAGTCCAGATGGACAACGACGAAATATCACCTGAAGAGGAAGGCTTTATGAAAGGGTATGAGGATGAGGAGAATTACGACAAGGATTTTGATTCAAACTCAGACTCAGAATAGCTGAATTCCCTACTTTTTCTTTTGATGTAGCTGAAGCAGTCTAAATTTTTCGATTTTTTTATTTTTGTGTGTCTTAAGCAAATATGAGATTTCTATATAAATATTTAACATCCATAATCTTTATAATGTTGTCATCTAGCCTACATCGTGTGACTATTATGGAAACTGATGAAACTGTTAAGGCAAATATGGATGAAAATATAGATTTTGTTGAACCTGCAAATAGAGATACAAAGATTATGTCTTCAGAATCTGTCACCGAAGGCCATCCTGATAAGATGTGTGATAAGATTTCTGATGCAATTTTAGATGAGCTTCTACGTCAGGATAAGCATTCGAGGGTTGCTTGTGAAACTGCTGCGAAGAATGGTGGTGTCATGGTTTTTGGCGAGATATCAACAGAAGGTTATGTTGATATCCCCGCTGTTGTTAGGAGAACTTTAAAAGACATAGGTTATGTCAAATCAGATTATGGTATAGAGTATGAGACTGCTTCAGTGTGGGTTCAGATAACCGAACAGTCGCCCGATATCGCTATGGGTGTCGATGAGAAGAAAGAAGAGGAGCAAGGTGCAGGGGACCAGGGAATGATGTTTGGTTATGCAAGTTCTGAGACTCCAGAGTATATGCCACTTCCAATTATTTTGGCTCATAAGCTGACTATGAAGCTCTCTGAAGTAAGGAAATCTAGTAAAATTCCTTATCTGAGACCTGATGGTAAGTCCCAAGTATCTGTTGAGTATAGCAAGGAAGGAAAACCTCTTCGTGTTGATTCTGTTGTTATATCTACTCAGCATTCTGAAAAAGTCTCAAAACAGGAGATTGAACGTGACATCATGAAGTATGTGATTGAACCAGTCTGTCTTGATTGGCTTGACACGAAAACAAAGTTCTACATTAATCCGACAGGCCTGTTCGTTCGCGG
>CAZOXV010000018.1:0-10919 GCA_964583935.1 uncultured Methanosarcinales archaeon
TACTCTGAGAAGAACTGCTTGAGCTTGACTCAGAGGACTGGCTCGATTGAGAACTACTCGAGCTACTACTTTCAGAAGACTGCGAACTTTGGCTACTCGATGATGAACTCGAACTCGAACTCGATGATGAACTTTCGTCAGGTTCAGGAAATTCTAAAACTTGCCAATCTAATATAGTAGTCACTCCACTATTCCATCCATCACACTCAACTTCCATATTGTTAGAAGATGTTATCTTATTGGTAGCACAAGATGATGGATAAGAATCTCCTCCTCTATCAGTTTCCGAGGTACGAGCCATATGGCTGTTTCCTTGACCCCCCATAATAGCCACGGACACATCTTCATTTATAGATGATAATGTTACATCTTCAGCGTTTGTAGATGAAAAGCTATGGTTACCTCTCTGAACCGAAAAATCACCGTCTGATAATTCTATTACGTGCCACCTACAATTATAACTTCTGGAATTATCATAACGCCTGAATGTTATATCAGTAGAGCTTGTCAATTCTACCGACATTACCCAGTCATCTGGACTTTGTACGTTTGCTCCAGTATCATCAGTTCCCGATCCGATTACAAAAGCTTTACCAGTGGTAACGCTGGTAATGGATACGGTATCCGAAGTCGAAGTTAGATTCAATACTCCCGTTTGGGTAGTAGCATTATCTATCTGTACACATTGAAACACGGACCTCATATTAGATGTAGATGAGCCTCTTTCAATTCTTACATTAGTTGAAGAAGTCAACCACGCATTAGGTTTTTCTGTAGACCTTGTAAAAGTAGCATCTATCCAATAACCATCCGATAATACAAAAGATTTTCCAGTATCTACAGAGCTAATAGTATTATTGATTTCACTGGAATCTTCTGTAGTGGTTCCTCTTTGAACATAAACTCCACTGCTGAATTCCAACACTTTCCATTCAACTATTATATCTTCACCACTTTCGTCTTTATAAAAAGTAATTGTTGTAGAATCTGTCAAATGCCCAACCAAACGAGTTCCACCCGCATTAGAAGCTCCTGGAAGTCTTACACTGTACAGAAGTATAGACTTAGAAGTATCTACTGACGTAATTGCAACTGTATCAGAAGTGTTTGCGCTGGCAACAGTTTTCTGACCAGTTTGGATTGAGCTTATTATTGTTGCTGCCATAAATTAGATGTCTAGTAAAGCATTTATTTCATATTTGTAATTTGGATACGATTTTGCGTTCTTTCCAACAAACTTATATTTGCTAGGTATTCTCCACAATCCGTATTCCGTTGTCTTAAAATTCTTCTCGGCATAACCGTTGACAAATTGTAACTTGGAATAAGCTCTTCTACCCGATGGAGAATCAAACGGAACCAGCAATGTCTCGTTGAAGTCTGTATCAACTTCATTGACGACATCCGATTCATATGAAGCATAAGCCGTACACTGTATCAATGTATAGTCAACACCATCAGCTATTATTTCCAACTTCAACTCATCTGTATTATCAGGATTGGCTCCTCTAAAAACTATAAGTCTCTTTGACTCTTCAAGTGAAAAATCCAAACCAGTTACAGCACCATCATTCCAAATCAAAGAATATTCGTCACCATTTAGAACTCTTTCTATTGTTGGGTCGTCGGTGATTGAGTAGACTTCGTAATCTGTGGTTTCTCCTCCATAATTTTTGACTGTGTTTGTCAAAATAATATTGTTACTTGGCATTGGTGAAGAATATGCGCCACTTTGCTCAACTAAGGTCTTGTCTGCCTTTCTAACAACTAAATACATTTCCATAAAAAACTTCTCCTTTCAACCCTTGAAAACCATTATATTTTTGGCAAGAGACAGCTTATCACCGTCTTGAATAATTCTATTAGTTATTTCTGATTGTAATTTTTCATCTACGAAAAATCCATTCTTCTCAAACAAGTCAATCCAATAAATTTTACTTCTACAATTGACATGTCCTCTTCCTCTTTGTCCTGGTTGCGCCGCAGAAAACAATATATGTCTTCCTGAAAGATAAGTAAGTGTATTTACTAAAGGCTCCGATTTCCAAGGAGCAAGATGCTCAGCAACCTCTATACATTGAACTAGATCGTACTTTACATTTGATTTGATTTTGTTGAAACCAATATCAAACGGAAAGATGTCGTTGACAACCTCCTCATTGATGTATTTCTTAGCTACATCATAATACTTATCGCATCCTGTTACCTTACATCCAATTCTTTTGAAAGCCAGTAAATAACTTCCTATTCCACAACCAAAATCAAAAACACTTTTGGGCTTGAATACATCATAAATTATATTTGTTACTTCAATCTGCCTTTGCTCAAACTTACCTACTCTTCTTCTAAAGAATTTATCTCCATACATACTTTGATTTTCAATTCCAATGCCACCGGAAAATTCTCTCACTATATCCTCGCTTATCGATTCCGTCCAGTAAATTTCGTAAGCAATGGTGTCATCACCACCAATAAACATATGCCACGACCCAGGATCAACAATTGTAGATTGACCTTCCGATATTGAAGTAGAGTCAACTATACCTGAATCTCTTCTCCAAATCTTAATTGTCAATTCACCAGATTCAATGAAAAACATATTATACTTGTGTTTATGGTAGTGTTTGCTACAATAACCACCCTTTTCAACTTCTATCCTGTGAATTTCAAAATTTTCATTTCCAAAGATTTTCTGGGTTTTACCCCATACCTTACTTTGAATTATCATAAACAACTCCTTTTCAATATTTATAATTCAATTAGAACGGTAAAATAACCTTAATATTTTCCTGATTATTTATTCTAACGCTATAAACCGTTCCATTATCTAAGTTTCTTACATTATCTCTCTTATCTCTCAATGGGAATATCCAATCACCACAATCTGAATTGTTCTTCATTATGATAACCTTTGTACATTCACCGGAGGTAAATTGACATCTCATAGGATTGGAGCCAACATTCCCAGCAACATCTATTATAGCGGTATCATTGAATGCTGTCACAACTCCACTTTTATCCGGCCTCAATATAGAGAACTTGATTGTCAAAGCGCTACAAACTCTATCCCAATCTGTTCCGGTAGAAGGTGTCTCTGTTGTTGAAGAAACGACACATTTGAATATAGCATTGTTGTGAAAAACCAAATCATCCTGGTTGTAAGTATCGCCATCATTGAAGATAGAGATATTGGAAATACTAATATCTGCTGGAGCGTCCGCTTTGATTCCAGGAGCACTTTTCTCCACTGAAAGCCAATACTTAGAATCCTCTACACTGAAATCAAGTCCTGTTATTGTGTCTCCGCTCCAAACCAATGAGTATTCATCTCCGTTATTAACTCTATCTTCTTCTTGAGAAGTAGCTGTATAGTATATGATGTTGTTGACATCTCCATCAGCATAGTTAGTAGCATATGCTTCAAGCAAACCCTGAGTAATCTCTCTTGAAGTTGTTTCTACTACTTGCTGATCCGAAATTCTAGCGACAATATTAAGCATTGGTTATTCCTCCAAAAATTTTCTGTAATCTTTCTTGCTGATTCTTTCACTATACAAAATAGCGAATTCTATGTCTTCACTGTCTTTTCTCAAAGATTTCAAAAAGTCAACAGGTTCCTTGTTTGTTGCCACTGTCTTTATAATTTGAGATTTCATCGAGCCTATTCTCTGAGAAGAATAGGTTATGAGATAATAACTATTTAGAAATATGTTTATTCTCATCACTCCTCCTGTGTCTTGTGTGTTACTACTCTTATTGCATTTAGTATTAGTAAACTTCTACATTGTCTACTAATATTTATTGTATGAGTATTTTCCAGTATTTTGACGAACCAATTCATAAATCTACTAGAATCATTGTCTATTTTATCGTGGACCTCAATAGCACAAACCTTACATTTTCTTAATATATTCTCACTTTGCTCATCACCAATCATATATTTTTCAGCACCTTCACAATCCATCTTTATCCACAAATCATCCACGTCTATCTTAAACTTTCTAACCAACGAACCTAGTGTGTAGCTCTGAATGCTATGATTTTCTGTCTTCTTATCTGTAAAACTATTACATAAATCTGTTTTTCTACTCTTCAATAAATAAAATATATTACCATTTCCCAAAGCACCGTTCAATGTCTTTATTCTAAGGTGTTCAACATTGTCTATTAAATTCTCATAAACATCGGGATGGGGTTCTACAGAAAATATTTTCATTTTAGGATGAAGCATTCTTGCCATTATACTAATAAATCCGACATTTGCTCCTATATCAAGAAAATATTTGACACTATCTTGTTCTATTGATTTTAGCAAATAATTATCTCCTTCTAACTCACCAAACAAAATTCTTCTTGAATTTGATCTCAATTTCATCTTTGATCCTCAATATGATATCCAACCTCTTTATCTCTAAAGTGGTTGAGATGTATTTGAAAAGGTAGGTCAAGAAACCTAGTCCTTATTCCTAATCTATTTCTAAAATGCTTATCACTGTAAGCTCTTTGCCCCTTCTTGAACATATGATGATCTCTTGATTTACTCACATACATACCATTTCCATTTTTATTTATAACTGATCTCATAACAATCTGCATAGCACCACCAGCAACTTTTCTATTTTTTTTATCAATAAACTCAAGGCTACTAGCATATTCAAAAACAGATGGAACTATCGTTGGATAGTTAATAGAATCAACCAAAGAATTCGTGCTATTGATGTCTGTATGAACCTTGTTTACGGATGTTAGAATACGAGATACTTTTCTCAAATTCACATCTAACTCTTTGAAGAAATCTGGATGATATACATTATCAGCATCAGCAAAGAATAGCCATTCGGATTCGGTCACATCTATTTGTCTGTTTCTAACAAGTCCTCTTTTAGCAAAAACATCTACATCATCAAAATGAAGTATAGATATATTTAGACCTTGATGTCTGAAGAAGTCAACTAAATCTTCCGTTGTAGGGTTTCCATTACCTCTCAAAGCAGCAATATTGATTTTTAATTTTGACAAATCGTAATCGTTCTGTTGGAGGATGCTGCTAAGAAGCCAGTCTAATCTTCTCTGAAAATTATGGCAATGTATACATAAATCTATCATTAGTATTCTTCCATTCTATTACTATCAAATTCACTTACGGCTTTCTTCCAAGAATTACTCAACTCTTTTGATGTAACTAAGTGCTTTGACTTACAATTAGAATGTCCACAAAACAGACATATTTCTGATAGTTGACTCTTTACAGATTCAAGATTAAAATTCTTTAGAGATTTGACTCCAATATCTTTTCCAAATATTTCGCACAATGATGCACCAGCACCACACGGAAAATATCCATATCTTGTCAATGCCAAACCACATCTCCAAGGTATGGAGCAATACTTTACTCTCTTCTCACCATTGTCAATAGGCGCACTATTATAAGCATCGAATCCGGATTGCTTGGCAGATTTCTTGTTGGAGTTACGAATAGAAATCCAATCTGGTATAGTCTTCATAACTTCATTTACTTTCGGTCCTAACCCATTTGTACTTATGCGAATCTTACATCTTGGAAACTTGTTCTTGTAAACTTTTATAACATCGAAAATCTCACGGAGCTTTGGATGATAGAGTGGCTCTCCACCAATTATATCTATTCTTCTCCACTTGTGGTTCAGTTCAATAGACTCCTTGACAAATTTGAAAATCTGATCCACTGACATGTGATCCTCTCTCTTGACAATTCCACAATTTCTATCACAGTTATTACAACCGATCTGACAGTAATTTGTGATTTCAATTTGTATCTTATTGAACAATTCTCTATTCAGATATGGATTGAAAGCTGATTCATTAGCACAGATATCATCTCTCATTTTCAAAAAACTGGAGCAGTGTCCAACTCCAAACTTTTTCATATTCTTTGAAGACCAACTATTGTTGTCGTTGTAATTAGCATAATACCAAAGAACAGTATCATGACTTGGTACTGGTAATCTACCACCATTACACTCATTAATGTTGTCGCTAACTCTTCTTACAAAGTCTGTTCGATGTAGGCAACAAAAGCTCTGAATGCGTTTGTGTTTGTGAATTCTTTTGTTTTCATCAATCTCAAGATTTTTACCAAGAAAGTAATTGTCAAGAATGTCAATCCAATATCCTGGTTTGGTGTAATTCCACTTATGAGAAACTAAATCCTTATCAAAGTCGTCATCAGTAAACACATCTCTTTTATCTGTAAAGTACGTGTCTGCGTCAAGTTTTACAAAGTAATCCTGATCTATATGATTGACTCCAAATACAAAAGAAGAAAGCATCAACTCTCTATTAGATAGTTTTTCTGGATTATCCCATCTAATAAGCTTGACTTTGAAATATTCTTTCGCGAATTCAAAATCTTTTTCTTTTAGACCGTGGTAGAAAATTATCAACTGCTTTCCTTTGAATTGATCTTTTATAGTCCACGTTGGTATTGACCACTTCAGTTTTTTCAAATAATCTGGAGTTGTTGCTGTCACAATATCAAAGTTTTTCATTGTACTTTCCTATGTTTTTCCTTAGTTGAGAATCAAATTGAATATTATCTTTTACAAAATCCAAATGTTTTATCTTCTCAAATTCAGAGTACCACTTATCAGAGTTGTATAGAAATTTTCCATTGTCGTCTATTCTACAATGCTTTTTTCCGTGATAGTGAATTACTTTTGTTTTATCATTGACTTTATCATATTTACAACTACAGTTGTATATACTTGAAACAATGGCGTTCCTATACTTTGGAAGAAGCAGATGACAGCTCTGCTCATCCGGTATGAACATATGAGTACCGTGTTTAGCAACATCAAACCAAGCATTCATCAACTCACTGTTCTTTGTGAAAGCATATACTCCAGTGTTTACTGACGGTGCTGGTTTCAAAGCATCATCAATCATCTCTGGAAAAATGTCTTTCCATTGTAAGATTCTTTTCTTTATTGTTCTTTTCTCAGTTGTCCAATTTGAAAACTGTGGAACAACGAATTCGTTCATAACAGCAAGATCGTGAAGCGCGTTTATATTACCGAGGACAATAGTGTCTGAATCTATTAGAATCGTGTTATTGAATGGTGTGAACTTATGCATCAAACATTTGTTTAGGAGTACTTCTTTTCTGTCAAGTTTTGTTGTTTCTATAAGTTTTATTCTAATACCAAAATGGTTAGCAATTTTTTTACAATCATCATAACCTAACTCGTCTGACAATATAACTATGTTGTCTTTGTTATAGTTTCTAACACAAGTCGATATAGAAACAGCCATTCTAACAATCGCACCTTTATCAACATTGTAATAGACTAAACCTCTTTCTGATTCTTCTATTTTTATCTGGTTTTTCTTTATCTCCTTGATTTTCTTTAGTCTCTTCTCTTTTTCTTTTCTCTTCTTTTCCTTCTCTTTCTCTTCGTTGAATCTTTCATACATTCCCTCTACTCTTTCATTATTCACTTCTGGGAAATTAGAGAGACACATATTGACAGCATCATCATATTCCATGTAAGGAAAGACTTCCAGATTTGACATTGGATTACAGTTATACACATGAAAGTCGTACTTCTCCATATATGGAGTAAGTTGTTTATATCTATCAATCATCTTGGAGTAAGTACTATTGTTTCCTTTGACTGCTCCTTTACTTCTACCTTGCTCCCAAGCATAGTTCTTAGCGTCTAATTCCATTCTAAAATCACAACCAAGAAGGAAAACATTTTTGAATCCTAACACATACAGCATCTTCAGCGATGCAATCATTACACTTCTACCACCACCATAATCTTTATGGCATCCCCAATTTATCGTCTTCTCTGTAAAGAAAGTTTCTGCTTTGAATTGGTCATTGCGATGATAGTAAATAACGTTAGGAAGCTCTCCAACTTTTGTGTTGGTCTCTTTCCAATTGTAGTTGTCAAATACTTCATCCTTATGTTTGTGAAAAGGAACGAACTTCATTATGTTTGGGTCCTTCCAAACACTTATCATGAACCTTGATGGATGGTCAACACATGTCCACATATTAGGACGAAAAACTGCAGGTGAATTGTTTACACCTAGTGATATTATACCGGGTTGCTGTATTTTACTTAGATCAAAACTATTGAGGCTAGGGCCACAAAGAACAAGAAAACAACTTGAATTTCTGAAGTGATTTTCGAGATAAAGCGGCTTCTTATCGAACGTACTAAACGTCAATTCTTCCATAAACAATCTCCTCCAATTTCAAAACAAATTAGCCGTAAATATTCATTATTCCATTGGCATTCCACTGTACTGTAATTGTTCCATTAACAGCAACAACTTGTCCTCCAGTAAACTCAACATATCCGACTACAAGATTATCACTCGTTCTATAGATAGCAAATCCATATGGACTTACTGTCACATCTGTCCAAGTCAAATTACTTCCATCCCAATACACAACATTATCTTCGTTGGCCGATACCGTCGGTGCTGATAGACTCAACGCAGAATATCCAGTACCAGATACCTCATAACCAGAAACGCTTGTCCAGTCGCTTGCTTGTTTGAGATCGGACGATGACGCAGAATTGACATGCTCTCCCATAAGAGCAACTTTGTAAGTGTCAGCACTTAGGTTGACTCCACTTGTTGCCATTAACTTTCTAAAATCGTTGGTTACTACAGTTGGCATTTTATTCTCCTTATAATAGTGCCGATGCGTGGCCCTTCACAGAATCCAATTTGAAATGACTCTGTTGATGAGCAATATTATTTATATTATCGTGATTCTGCTCTTTTATATCGTGTTCATCAGGAAGACCATCTAAAATATTTGTAGCATGTGATCTTGTTTCCACAATAGGATTTTTGTTTATTTTTTTAGAGGAAATTCTATATTGTGTTTTGGGTTTTGGTTTTTCAGATTCACCAAAGTTCTCAGAAACCCAGCTTTGTAATTTTTCTATAACTACATCCGCTCCTTCTGGAGAACGAACCTCTACATTCAAACACAAAACTTTAGACTTTCTTTTTGAACTTGATTCGACTTGTCTACTTTCCTCTTTTACGACTCTATCCTTTCTATTGTCAAATTCATCTAAATAATCTAAAAATCCGCTCATATCTATCTCTCCATTATTCGTAAAGAATGTCTGCTGCTGATTTTCTTACTATTCTTTTGAATGACTCCTCAGTTGACAATGGTTCTTCGATGGAGTCCTCTGGTTCCTCCGGTTCATCTATGACATCACCCTCCTTAGCTACCAGAGAATAATCTCTTGCCACTTCTCTGAAATTGCTTAGAAGGGATTTTAGAAATTGACGAACAGTAGCATCGTCATGGAAAAGAATGTCCTTGAACTTCTTGGCAAGTTCTACCTTCTCATCGTCTTTGTAATAATCATTCTCAATATCAAAGTTTACGAAATCTCTGATAGTCTCTTTTATTTCTTCACTAGCCATTTATTTCCTCCTATTTTTCTTTTCACTCAATTTCTCACTAAAGAACGAAAGGAAATCGGAATGTATTTCTGAAAGCTTCTGTTCAGCAAAATTCATCTGAGCTTTCAAAGTTTTTATTTTTGACATTTTATTTTCTGCTATTTCTCTCTTTCCAAAAAGAACTATTAGACAATTCTTACAATCCATAGTTTCATTTTTCTTCTTGATAAATGAGTCAATCTCTTTTTCAAATCTATCTTCAATGCTCATCATTATTTCAATATCTTGTTTCTTTATTTTCTTTGCTTCTATATAAACTTCAAAAATCATATCCTCTATATCAGATTCCCTTCTATCTATAAAGTCGAGAATTTCCTCCATAGAAATTCTTATACCCATCTTATTGGGAGGATATAAGTTTATAAAGTGGTTTCTAAGCTTAGATAATAGTACTTTACTTTGATTCTTGACATATTGTGAGAATTCTGATCCACTTAGTTCATCAAATCCGTTCTCTTTGAATGATCTTCTAACTTCGTCCTTCAACTGAATATTTATGGCATCGTTAGTCAATCCCCAGAACATTCTATATTGTAATGTTAGTCTGTCTCCTGTTATCCTATTACCTATCCACGTAATAACATCTCTCCAAAATTTTCCAACAACTATTGTGAAAATTACTACAAAAATTACTATAAGACTTTGCCACCATGGCAATGTAGACATGTATCCCCAAAAGCCCTTGAAGAAGTCAAAAATCATCCTCTCCTCCTTTATAATTACATCCTCGACACTGATGATTTGGTTATAAAAGATGCGCTATCGGGAGCACCAACAGAAATCTTTTCTAACCTTTTTCTTCTCTCTTCCTCGTTTTTCTCCACTGTCAATATCATTAGGTCTTTACCTTCGACATCCTTCGAAAACTCAGTGTCAACATCATATAAAGGACCATACTTCTTCCAAAGTTCCGAAATCACATATCTCTTGACTCCTTGGAGAAAGAAATCATTCTCATTAGCTGATTCATCATCTCCTATCTTAAATATAAACTTTGCCTTACCATGATCGATATTTACTTTCCAAGTCATATCTCTAAAATAAAGGTGCTTATCCGTCATATCCTTGACAGTCTTAACAACTTCATACAAATCTTGATTATCAACAACTTCGAAGCCCTTACCCTTTGCGTATTGACTCATAACCTCTGAATTAGATTTCATGAACTCATCAGCATTTAGTATTGGGTCTGATAAGTCGGGAATTTCTTCAACTTCTATTTCATCCGTTGTAAACTTTTCATCATCCACAAAGTCCAATCCATAGTCGTCCTCTGGCTCTTCAATAGAGTCTTCTGGTTCTTCAAAATCTTCTCTCAAATAATATTCCTCAAAATTCATTGTTGTTCCTTAAGCTTCAAGAAAATTTATATTGTCCTGGTTTAGATTTTCTATCTTAGGTTCAATATTGAAAAGTTTCATTACAAAATCTAT
>CAZOXV010000019.1:0-10875 GCA_964583935.1 uncultured Methanosarcinales archaeon
ATTCGAACCATCGATGCGCTTTCGCGTCCACATTAAAAGTGTGGTACTCTCGACCTCTGAGTGACGGGTGCGTAAAAAAATTTTAGTAATAATTATCTCAAACCATAATATTCATGTTTTTTTCTGTTACCTTTTCCATTGTTTAGGAACTTATATGTTGTTGTCAAACTATGACAGTTGGGACAAATTAAATCTAAATTTTCTTCTTTATTATTCATTGAATTACCATCAATAATGTTACCGTTACACCACGGAGGCATAAAAATTACTTAGGAACGGTGACGGCAATCACCTGTTGTTCCAGTGGATATGTTTACTTCGCGTTTTCAGCTTACTGTTAGAATTGCCGCTCTGATTTCAGCTTACTTACTTGGGAAATTCACCACCATCACCATACCTAAGTAATTAAGTAACTTGGCAGACCCGGAGGGATTCGAACCCCCATCTGCTGGTTTTGGAGACCAGTGTGTTACCGTTACACCACGGACCTGTAAAGAAATCTTGGTTACCGGGGCGGGATTCGAACCCACATCCTTTGAGTCAAAGTCAAACATCCTAGCCATTGGACGACCCGGCAATAAATTTACTTATGGTGGGCAGGGACGGAGTTGAACCGCCACAGTCGAAAGACGGGTGGGTTACAGCCACTTGAGCTCGCCAATGCTCAGCCTACCCATCAAAAGTAAATTTATTGGTTCTGCGGGAAGGATTCAAACCTTCATAGCCATAAAGGCGACGGATTTACAGTCCGCTGATTTCGTCCACTTACCATCCGCAGAATAAAATTTGGTACCCCCGTCTGGACTCGAACCAGAACCTTACAGATTAAGAGTCTGCCATGCTAATCCAATTACACCACGGAGGCAAAAAGTGAGTGTGTTACTAAAATCTCTTTAGCGTTTTTCGCAAAATGATTCTTTCACACACTCTTATATGTAAAATTTACATCTTCAATGTAAATTCACATTCAGTACAAGTTGCTTTCGCAACAATGTGCTTACGTCAGTTTCCAGAAATGTCAAAGAGCCAAAAAAAAGAGAGTCAGATTTTTACCTGACTCTCTTTGATATTCCAAGTATCTTATGAGTCAGGTTAGGCAGTGCCTCCTTCTGGTCTATCTGTAATATTAGCACTGAGCCAATTATAGACCACGGGCATGGCACTAAAATAGTGCTGATTGCCTTGTTTTTGAATTGTCTGTTTACAAATGCGTTCCATAAGATTACCTTTTCTTTCCTTTTCCTTTTGGTTGCAACGGGTTGGAATCGAACCAACTTTTCTCTGCTTATGAGACAGAGCGAGATGCCAACCTCTTCCCCCTGCTGTAATTTGTCTTCAAAAACTATTTATAGTTTTAATATACCATTTTCTCCAAAAAATGTCAAGTTTTTTGAGTGAGACTCATCCAGGTACTTCTACCGCTGGCACGGATTTTATTATTGTCTCACTCTCTTCTACTAACCACATATTAAAGATAACATATTTTCACAAGATTGTCAATAGTTTTTTTCATCTTTTTTTCTTGTGTTTCTTTCTCTTCTCAATCGCACAATAACAATATACAAAATTTTCGTAAGAATGTCAACAACTTTCTCAAAAAAATTGTTTAAGCGATTAAACTACCTATAATATTGTACACGCGCGTACATTATATATCATTCTTAGAAGCATCTCTGAATAACTTGTCCATAAATGGCTCAAGGCCTGCCTCTCCACCATCGGAAGAAATAATCTCATCTATCATCGACTTATAAGCCAAGAAATCAGTTGTTCTGTGACCTGTTGCTCTCTCGTATCTCTTCTGTAGTTCTCCAAGCTTTTCAGAGGCTTCCTTGAGAAGTTCAATAACATCTTCCGTATCGACAACTATTGCCTGAAGCTCTTCATTCTCTTTAAGATATTGTTTGAAACTCATTATTCCTCCTCTCCACCTATGTCAAATTCTTCATCGTCAGGCATTGATGGCTCTTCTGCTGGTTCTACCTCGGCCTTTCCACCAATCTTTTCTGTAGAAATTTCAACCATGATTTCCACTGGAACCGCATCACCTTCACTTTCATCGTATTTTGATGTTGCTACAAATCTTGGAGAATTTTTCAAAACACCCTTTTCATGGGTCTCTACTCCAATCTCCATATTATTGATGACCTGCATTTTCTCATCTTCAGACAGGTCGAATTCTGTTACAATATACTCCTTAATAACATCTATAATGTTTTTAAGAAGGTTGCTTGAGACTTTCTTAGACTCATTTTCCTCAAGCTTGTTTCTGACAAAATCTGTAAAGGCTCCCATTTTCCTCTCCTTAATTTAAAAACAATTTTAGTTGTTTTTTATTAGTTTTATATCCAAACTTTTTGTGAATTTCTTTATGACAATCTTTACATAAAGTTATACCATTATTTATATTATAACGATTTTCAAAATTTTCTTTAAAATTGTCAATATGATGAACGTGAAGATGTTCTTTAGAACAACATTTTTGACAAGTATGATTGTCTCTTTCAAGAACTTCTTTTTTCCAAAAATAGTTATCTGAAATTAATCCTCTATTACGACTTAAAAATCTTTCTTCGTTGGTAATTTTATCATTATATTTTGGATGATTTGAACCAACTTGAATTTTCCACAAACAAGAAACACAATAAGTTGACCTTCTATCTTTAAGTTCTTGTTCACATAATTTACATTTTGGAAATCCACCTTTCCAATTTGGGTTTAATTCTTTCTTAAAAGTTAAAAGAGAACATTTATGACATATTGGATTATATTGACTAAATTTAAGTATTCTCTCTTGATTACAAACATCACATTTACAATTAACTTTTATTTGACTATTTTTAGGTAAATCTTCAATTTTTACTAATATTTTTGTTCCTCTTTTAAATTTTATTCTTCCAAATCTATCCTTATAAAGAGGAATATCATATCCTTTACTTTTCCAATAATCATAAGTTCTTCCATTTATTGTTACATTCAAATAAGTATCTATTATCATAATTTTCTTCTTTTAAAATATCATTGCATACTACTTCAGCTGAATTTTTTAAATCATTTAAATTACCATTATTGGAAATTATATAGTTCCATTCATTCCAACTATCAAGAGATGTCTCCGAATCGTGATTAGCAATCTGCTCTTGAGTATTTATATTTCTTGTGATTCTTATGACGTATGTTTCGTATTCATCACAAAACATCTCAGTAATTTCATTTGGAAATCTACAGTCAGTGATTACAATAAAGTCATCATCAGAATCTATTGCTCTGTTCTTAACTTGATTGACCCACCAATCGTTGTCTACTCTTTTTCTGAAAATCTCTGTTCCGTATAACTGAAGAATGTTTCTGGTAATGTCTGTCTTGTTCTCATACCAGTTCTCATCATTGATCTTTAGCTTATTGATGGTATCGTCTATATCTCCAACCTGTGAAGGATACTTCATGTATTCCCTTCCATCAATGAAAGTATATATTTTTCTTTTTATCTCATCTGAAATATTGTCAAGAACATCTACAAGCTTTCTGAAATCTTCCTTACAAGCGTCTTTGAGTGAACGAGCAAAAAGATCAGTTGATACTTTGAATCCTCTTTGTTTCAGAATATCAACAACATATTCAGAAAACTGATTTTTACCGCAATGTATTTTTCCCGAGATCAGTAGAACCTTCTTCATCATAAACTCCTTTGTTTTCAAGTCATATATTTGGTAAGCCAATCCCGAAAATCTTAAACTTTTTCATTCAAGAGCCTTGCCGATATATCAACGTAGTCCCTTCCCAGACTTCCTTCAGTAATTGTTCCGTTTGTAATTCTGACTTTTCCACAACTACATGAACCATCATGTTCCACAACACTCTGACAATGTAAGCATTTTACTTTTTTGTTAATTTGCATAATTTACTCCTCTTCATCTTCTTCAGGATATTCGTTATCATCATTATTTTTAGAAAGTTCATCATTTATGATGTCCAATCTTGTTCTCAAGTTACCATCATAATCATAATCTTCGTCGTTGTGTCCAGAATAGTCTATTATAACTCTTCCACAATTTTGACATTTGAACTGTTCATCGGGGACATCTGTCACATCTTTGAAAAAATATACTCCAAACCCACAAGTACATTCAACCTCCAAAAAATTTCCACAAAAAATTTCTTCAACATTATCTGGATGGGACTCATGTACACAAATAATTTTATTTTTTATAATTTCCTTATAATATTCTCTTATCTCTTCTTCTGAACATTTAGATTCTCTTTTTCCATTTTCCATTATATCATTAAATCTTGAGCTATCCAAACATAAATCAATTCCTTTAAGATTGATTTCGATACCATTGTCTTTAAGAGTTTCAACAATTAAGTTTTCAATCATCTTTATACCACTTATATACCCAACCAACCAATCTTTGTTCTTTGCTACGAGAGGTACGAATTGTGGTTTCTTGTTAATCTTCGGTGGTTTGTATCGCATAAATACCTCCTTATTTGGAAGTATTTATACACCAGCAATTTTATTTTTGCCGTAACTAAAGATTTCAAGTATCTCCTTAATTTGCTTTTCATCAAGAAGTTGAATGTATCTTTCAGCATCCTTCAACCCTACTTCAAAATATCTGGCAATAACCATTTTCTCTTTCTGATCCAAATCCTTCTTCTTTTTTACATACTTAAAGTAATGCTTTCTCTTTGGTAGAATAGAAAAGTAGTACCTGTAGTGAGTACTATTAGGAACATCATACTTGTTTATTTCGTTGACTACAGGTACATATATCTCACTCATAGATACAAACCTGTTAATCATATAATCAGGATATCCCTTATTAACCTCTTCATCACTGAAATCTAAATCCTTATTATCAACAGTCAATCCATCGAGATAATCAAATAATTCCATTAAAGTATCCTTTCAATTGCTTCCTCAATATCTATGCCATTTATCATTTCTGTAGTTGCTTCCTGAGTTGCGTCATAAATCTCATTGAAAAGCTTTTCCTCACTTCTCTCAGGAATTCCAGGAATGTCAACCTTCTTGTTTGCTTTGGTGACTATCAATTTCTGATACTTTTCACTGTTTACATTACTCAAAAGAATCTTCTTGATCTTAGGCCAAGCCATTATGATTATAATTTTTTTAAGCCAATTCATAATTACGCTCCATATCCCAGCCACATAATTTTATATTCTGGGTAGTTCTTTTTGAAATCACTTGAAAGTTTCTTTATGTACTCTTCCGCTTTACTTTTGGGTAGTCTACCCGTATACACATACACAATATTCACATCATCTTTTGACAGAGACTGTGGAAGAAACTTTCTTTCGGTGATAGCATCTACCACAGCTTCTTTTATCAAATTCTTTAACCACTTCATGAACCATTACCTCCTCTTTTCATTTTAACTTTAGGCCATATTGATAGAAATTTTTCCTTTTCTGATCTCGATAATCCTGACAAATCTATATTCCAGATTTCGGATTCTTTCCACGAAACTATATAATAGTCGTCGTACTTCTTAATTTTGTGAATATTCTTTCCCTCAAGGAAATCACCAAGCAAATCTGACAGTTTGACAACTTTTGATTTAATCATAACAAATTATTTCTCCAAAGTCAAGGTTTTACTATTAGAAATCTTTCTTGTTCTTCTCTCAAAACTCTACAATCAACATGGACCCAACTTTGGCTTGGAAAATCTTCGACTGTTGTTATGTATTTGAAAGCATCTTCATATGGACTATCCAAAATAGTTTTTCTTATCTCAGCAGAATCAATTCCCTTCATGTAAAAGTCTATTGCTCTTCCGTATGTGTGTTGTGAAAACTTGGAGTATTCTGGAGAGTTTTCGTATCTTATCCCAGACCACATTCTACTACCACCAATATGCCAATTGTTTATTACCATTGGTTTATCGAAATACTCTCTTATCATATCGGCAGTCCATAACATTCTCCAATCCATAATGGAAATTGAATTTTCACCCCTGATACTATATGTATCTGGGTCTACAAACTCCTGAACTATAAAATGCTTTAGTTTATATTCTACCATAGGAGCCTCTAATACTGTTGTTTTTCTAAAATCAAACAAATGTTTCCATAATTCCCATCTCATATTATATATCCTTTGAAGATTCAAATGGATTGACCTTTACGAGTTTGTTGTATCCTTCTTCATCTGTTGGTGGTTCAAAGTTCTTCTTCATACCATTGATGACTTGAGCCCACTTGGATACATCATATCCACGGGATTCTCTCATTCTATATTCAATATTTCTTTTGTCTTCTGTAAACCACATATATACAATCTCAGTCTCACCAAAGTCTTTTGTAATCAATCCATAACTTCTCTCAAAATCTCTGATGGATTCTACTATTTCTATTCTCCTGGCAGACTTTATGTGAGTCTCATCGACAATAACATCAAGACCGTGCTCTAGTGCCATTTCGATTGCCTTGTTAGTTGATTGTTTGATAAAAGGTTCAAATCTAAAATCGAATGTATACTCTCCACCCTTTATCATCGATCTGTATGCGTCACGATTGACAATAACAACTTCTTTGTTCTCACTGGCAAACTTTCTTGACCATGTTGATTTACCAGAACCCGGTAATCCAATTGTTAAGTAAACTTTCATATTAATTCCTTATCCGTGAGTTCCATCTACTAAAGATATTCCATGTTTAATTCCACTCAGAAGATTTCTAGCTTCCTCTATATCAATTTTGGAGACTTCTATACCAATCTCATTTCCAATGTCAGAAGCATCGTACCAATTTTCACATTTTTCCAATATCTTTATGATGTCTTGCTTGTTCATATATCACAATACTTATTATTGTAAAATTTTAATTGTTTCATTTTGAACTTCAACCCATTCCCACCTATTTGGTTTTTCCATCATCATAATCATTTTGTCCAACTTTATTTTTTCAAAAATTTCTATCATAATAATTCCAGCGACATATCCAATCAAAATCATAATCATAACCATAGTTACCTCCATTATATATCAATCTCAACAATTTCGCTTTCAACTTCTTTTATGTCAAATTGGTCACGAGTAATCGGTAATTTAAGTCCCTTGTCTTTCCATTTCTCAAAGAGCTTTTCTTTAGATTGTTTCCACTTATCATCGAAAACACCCATTCCTGATGATTGGTGGTAGATAAGTACATCAGCAACGGCGACTTTGTATCCCATTTCCTGTGCCCTTAGACAGAAATCTATATCGTAAAAATCGTTATACTCATATGTCTTATCGTCAAAAGAAATTCCCTCTTTTAGAAATCTGCCTTGAGTTATCATTATACAACCGTCAACACAAACAACATCATCAAAGTAACCTATGGCACCTTTCTGAAGATGGAATCCTTCACCAATTTTACCTTCGTTCTTACCCTGAATAAGATGTCCTCTCATTTTGTCAGGTGTTGTCATCCACCATCCACCTCTTTCTGTCAATTCAGTAGCTCCTGCTATTCCGACAATGGCTACATCGTTCTTTTCAGCAAAAAGAAGTTCAACCTTCTCCCTGAATAAGTTATCAAGAATACCAACATCTTCGTGCATGAAGACGATGATATCATCATCTTGAAGACCTGACTGCATTGCTGCTTCTATACCAGCATTATATTTCTTGAAGATATTTTCTGATTTGCCTTCTTCTTGATCGAAGACTGATAGAACTTGTGCTCCCATCTTCTTCAATGATGGTTCAGCAAACATCTTGAATTTTTGCTCATCGTGTCTAGGTATTATACATTTGAAATTATTCATCATTACTCTCCAGTCTTTCTAAATATTCTTCACCCGTTGTACCAAACAAACTTACAACTTCTATCCTCCATTGATTTGCTAAAATAATTCTAACATCCATATAACATTTCAATAATTCGTGCTAATGAATAATCACGCATCCTTTCTCAATTTTCCAGTATATCATTTACTGTTCGTTCTTTTGAATAGTTCATTTACTGATAATATAACTATTTCATTATAGCATTTGTGACAAAGCTCTGCTGAGTCTTCTCTACCAGATACTGGTTGTGATTTGCTGAAGTCATGTTCGTCGATTCCATCGATTCCTTCCCAACCAGGATTTTTACCGTTGGCAATATCTGTCAGATGACAAAGCCACACAAAGACGTTACCTCTTTTCTTCAGTTCTTTGCCACAACAATCACAAAAGTATCTAACCATTATAAAACTCCCATTATCTCAAGAAGACAAGCAGTAAAGTTTATCTCCTTATCTATGACAAATGAGTTTCTATACATATACTCTGCTATAATCAAGATAGTTTGTGCTTGCTTACTTTTCTCCAACATTGGAACCAGATTGTCAAAAAGATTTCTATAAAGCTCATCATAGTTGTAGTTTCTCTCTATGATATATCTTCTTGCGTCTGTCAGCTTTCTGTTGACAATCATATTGTAAAATTCAGTATCAACTTTTTCTACATTGAATATACCATTGTCAATCATTCCACTTGCTTTGGAGTAATGCTGAAGTAAGCTTACCATTCTACGAATATCTGGGTAGAATGTTTCTACAACCTTCTTGACAACTTCTGGAGTAAATTCAACATTCTCAAATTTTAGAATTCCACAAAGCCTTTTGAATATTATTGGCTTCAGTTCCTTCTGAATTTCAACATCCATCATGTTGAAATCTACTAACTGACACCTTGACTTTAGTGGTTCAATTATTTTTGTGAAGTAATTACATGTCAAGATAAATCTACATGAGTCCTGAAACTCCTCCATAAATCCACGCATAGCAGCCTGTAGTTCTGGTGTGGCTCCATCAAACTCATCAAGAATACAAATTTTCTTTCCACCCTCGTTCTCACCGAACATAGAATAAGAAGTTGCGAATTTAGATATTCTATTTCTCAGTGTGTCAATACCTCTGTCAAGAGATATATTGATGTATATATAATCCGACTTTATGTCATTGACAAGGGCTTTTGCTATAGTGGACTTACCAGTTCCCGGACTAGATGAATAGAGAAGAAGATTTGGAATCTCCTTCTCCTTTACCAACTGCTTGAAAAAATCTTTTACTTTGGAAGTAAGCAGAACTTGGTTTACTGACATTGGACGATATTTCTCAATCCACAAACTATAAGACAACTGTTTTGACTTGTTTACTTCAATCATTTATTCCCCTTAGCTTTCAATTTTTCAAGTTTATCTTTATTTCCCTTGACAATCTTTTTAGTTTCTGTCAATGTAAGATTCAAAGAAGTTGAAGTATCTACAAGAGATTTTCTCTTGATATACTCTCTAAGGACTTTATTGATTTGCCTTGTCGAAGGCTCTTTCAACTCAACAGTATTACCACTAGTCCCCCTTTTCTTCCTTCTTTTTTCGATCTTCCTTTGAATTTCGAAATTCTTCTTCAACATTCTAGCCATTGCTCTTCTTTGACTTCTGGTAATCTTTCTATTTATTTTTCCAGAATCATAAGCACTCTCAGACTCTTTTTCTTTCTCGGTTTTCCCACGAAAAAGGCATCTGCATGGGACGGGTGACTTGGTAACAGATTCTAAACCCTCATATCCTCTTCCGTAACAATATCTACAACTTTCCTTAGGATTTTTCAATTCTGTTCCATTTTCTCTGGCAATTGATTTGATTATATCAAAAGGCTTCATATCCTCTTTTTTGATAACCTTACCATCACCGGTTTCAACAAAAGCATCAGCATCATCTGGAGTATCATATTTAGCGCCTGTAAATAGACCACCAGATTCATACTCATCATCGAAGTTTTCAGGAACAAACAACTGGTTTTCTTCCTGATCCAAAACTTCATCAACTTTAGATTTTTTTTCGGAATTCTTTTCAGGCTCTAAATTCTCTTCTCTTTTCTTTGTCATAAATGAACTCCTTACTGCTTTACACGACCAGTGTAAATGTCAAGACTAATATCCTCATCAACCAATGAAATTCTTACAAAACCCTGAGATTTTATTTCAACAACATAATCTCTTTTGGCTGGAAGATTTTTAAAAGTATCCGAAAACATTATGAAGTCAATCTCATCATCGAAATTTGTCAGGTTCTCAACCTCAAATGACTTCTCAAATGTATTGTCATGTAGATTGTGGAAGACCTTGAAAATGATTTTACTTCCATCACCGACAACCTGCGTCTTCTTTGAATTGATAAGACCAATCATCTTCAACAACTCATCAAGCTCTTCTGAAGAAATCTTGATACGAATATCTGGGTCCTTAAAATTAATTGACTTTGGACCCGCTGCTATTGACTCTGGGTTTGACAACAGATAACTAGATTTAGAACTTCCTTCCTTCATAATAACGTTCTTCTGCTCAATATCAATTTCAGGTTCTCCTAGAGCCTTGAAGTAGTTATAGAACTCCGGATAATTGTAAAAAGCAACCTGGTCATATTGGAAGTCAAAGTAATCCTTTGGGGCTACCAACTGATATGCGATAGTTGACTCTGAATCGGCCCTTCTTACCAAGACATTTCCATCACCATCCTTCTCAAAAATAACCTGAGTATTGATTGATGTGAGGTCTTTCAACAAATCAAACAATTCACTTTTGTACTGAACTTTAGACATAAACAACTCCTTGTTGAAATGGTCGTCTTTATTTTACTAATAACATGTTTCTTTGATTATGTCAACAACAAAATTATCTGTCGTCGCCAGAACCTGTCAATTTGTCTCTTCTCTTCCTGTCAAACAATTTATCTATATTTGCTTCTGCTACTTCGTCAAGGGACAGATTCAGTTCAGAACACATAGCAGAAACATACCAAAGAACATCTCCGAGTTCTTTCTTCAAATCCTGAACATTGGAATCCTTAATTTCCCCACCTTGATCCCTAAGAATCT
>CAZOXV010000020.1:0-3483 GCA_964583935.1 uncultured Methanosarcinales archaeon
ATTCCGCCACTCCCCGCATATTATCAATAAACTGGAGCGGGAATCAGGACTCGAACCTGAAACTACAAACTGGATGTTTGTGCTTTACCAATTAAGCTATTCCCGCAAGTTATTAAAAAGGGGGCTGAAAGCTATTTCCAACCCCCTATGAAAAAAGTAACAGAACACAACTACTCTTCTTTCTTCCAATAGCCTATAGTAGCTTTCCTATAGACTTTAAACATTCTCTCCAGAGTAGTTGTGTTCTTTCTTGCTCTCTTTGCAGCAGCAGCAAACTTCATAGACTTTTCCAGATTTTCCTTGAGATCGAGCATTTCATTCTCAATCTCCTCAATCATTGCTTCAGTAAGCTCAGGGTAATCTGATTCCTTCTTCTTTGAAGCAGACTTCTTCTTCGACTCTTCCTTCTTCTTTGCAACCTTCTTTTCCTCTTTCTTCTTCGCCATGACTGTCTCCTTTCTAGTTTTAGATTGTTGAAAAAAGATTTCTGATTTCCTCTTTCTTTTCGTCATTGCGAAAAGAATTGAAACCATACTCTCGACACATAACCAAAAATTGTTTCATAGAAAAGCTATTTTTATTACTTCTCTTATGAATTTTCATCGTTCCTTTAAAGGGAAGAACAACTAGCTGTCTATTAAACTCAATAAGCTCTTTATTGTCAAGAATTTTTTGATAAGTTTTAGTATTTTTATTCAATTCCCCCCTCAAAAACTGAATTGCTTTCTTCTCACCTACACCAGGAACCCCAGGAACATTATCAGAAGAACAGCCAGCAATCATTTTTACTTTCTGCCATAGCTCTGGAGCAATTCCCTTTTCTTCTTCAAAATCTTCTGCTGTAATCAATTTATTTTTGCCAAGATTATATATGTGACAATCTTTTGTCAATAGTTGCAACAAATCATCGTCTGCACTAGCAATAATAATATATTCATCTGGTTTTGCCTCAAATACATACTGAGCTATGAGATCATCAGACTCATATCCTATTTGAATAAAATTATTTTTCAATCCAATTTGAGGAAGAAGCTTCTTATGAATTTTAGAGAACTGTTTGTATGCTTGTCTCCATTGCTGCTGTTCTTCTTCTGTTCTATTGCTTGTTCTCTTTTCCTTATAACTAGGAAGCAATTCTTTTCTTAAACTTTTCTTGCTATCCCAAAAGAAAATGATGTTATTAGGTTCAACTTTCTTGCACACATTTATAAGCTGATTAAAGAATCCATAAGTTATTCCTGTCTCAACACCATTGTACTCAAGATTTCCAACAGTATGAAAAGCTCTATGACAAAGAAAGTTTGAATCAATTAAGAGTGTTTTCATATATCGCCTTATTCACTTTCATGAATCTCTTCCATAACAGCAGCAAATCTATCCTTCCAATATGGATCATCTTTGTTGTATTCTATCTCAGCATAGAACCCCTCGAAATCATGAGGAACTAATTTCACTTCATCTTCTTCCACTTGTATATGATTTAATTCATGAAAAATCAATCTATCCAGATCTCTTTTTTCGATATTAGTTACAAGTCCTTCATCAAAAATAATAAAGCAATCAACTTCATTGTCTGTCTGCTTTACTAAAAACTTTTCAATGTCATTTGCTTTCTTTGTTTCAGCAAGTCTGTATTTTCCCTGTGTTTTCTTTTTCTTTGTATCAAATATGCTTCTGATTTCTACTTTCAACAGATTTGGAAAGTTTGATTTCATAACTTTTGATACTTGTCGTTTTACTGTTGGTGGGGCATCATAATATCTAGACATTATTCAAACCTCGCTTTCCTATTGAGTTTGAGTGATTCCTCAATTTCATTCCAACAATTTCCAACTGCTTCATAGAGTTTATTCTCAAGATTATTTTCTTCAATATGACTAATAATCTTTTGCCTTGTTCCCTCAAAGTCTATTTCAGTAGCAGCTATTGTTTGCTTTTTCTTCTTCCAATGACCTTCATTAATTAGAAAGTCAACGCATGATCCAATATCATCAACACCTAAATCATAGTAAATTGGAAACACACATTCTCTATTCTTTCCTGTTTGTCTGTTCTTACTAACTTTAGGAATTGAGGTCACTCCAATCATTCTATCCTTGGATTTAATCTGCTTTCCTAAATGCAGCCAAATCTCATACCAAGAATAGTGTTTCAATGCTTTTCCACCACTTCTTGTTCTTTTTGATCCAAACATTCCTGCGTTTAGATTATCTCTAACTTGAGATATAATGACTAGAATAGAATTTGTTTTCTTTAAATCCCCCCTAATGTTTCTGAGAATTTCAGATGCTTTTCTTGCTTTTGAAGTACCATAACTTCCAGCAGAATCCTTTCCTTTCCTTCTTGCTTCAAGAGCTTCTTCAAGCTTTTTCTCATCAGCATCAGCATCAAGAGAATCAAAAGAATCCAAGATGTATACAAATGGTTCCTTTGACTTCAAAGCATCTTTCACATGCATGTGAAAATCTTCAATCGTATCTGAGGATAAAGGCTCTTTGTTCTCATCTCTTGCTGGAGGTTCTATTCTTTTTGCTGTGCTTTTTCCAAAAAGCTTCTCCATATCAAAAGCCATAGCACATTCAGCATCATCATAAATAAAACGATAATCATCAAATCCAGCAGCATTAGTAGCTGCAAATGTAGTAAAAGCTAGTATTGACTTTCCAGCAGATGAATCTCCAATTAGATTTATTATTGTTCCTTTTCTATAACCTCCCCAGGGATTGTCTGCTAGAACACAGTTGAGAAGAGTTGACCCTGTAGGAAGTAAATCTTCTGGAATTGGTAGTTCTTTCTTAGCTTTTCTTTTTCTCATATTATTTCCCATTTATATTTCTAAGCTTTCTCTAATGCGTTTAATTGTATCTCTCACTCTTATAAATTTGTTTACATAAGTGCGTAATTCATTAGCAATAGGAGCTGATAAATCAATATCAGAGGACATTTTGTTGTCTGCATCGTGTTTGCATACTCTTTCAGAACTTATAGGTCCTAATTCCTCCTCTAATGTGCATATTAAACTTTCTAACTCATCACTAAGAACATCCAATTTGCCCATCTCTTGTCGAATTTCAGGCTGTCTTTCCTTTTCTACTTCCTTTGACATGATTTAATCTCCTTATTCTTCATGAATTTTTAAACAGATTCCATAATACTTATTTTCAAACTCGCTTACTGCTTCTTGTCTGTATTCTTCAGATGAATATCTTGGATAGTCATAAGCATCTTTAATTATTTTATTCAATAAGTTTTTTGAACTTGATTCTACGCTATTTGTAGCATCAATCATAGCACTCATTGAAGCCCCTGCCTGTCGTTTCTCCATTATTACACCAGCAATTTGTTCAACTCTTTTACAAGTTTCATGTGTGTCGTCTGAATAAGCCACTGAAGATAATCCAACAACACAAATTAAAGTTAGAATTAGCTTTTTCATAATCTCCTCCTGTAAAAATGTTTTATCCAGTGCGGAAAGACAGGACT
>CAZOXV010000020.1:3583-10681 GCA_964583935.1 uncultured Methanosarcinales archaeon
ATTCAATTCTTCCCACTTCTCTTGACACTCAGTCCACAAATCGCAATCTTCGCACTCATCTAGCTCATCAGTATCTACACCAAACTCACCGCCATGAGGACATTCATTCTTCTTTTTGGATGTAGATTTCTTCTTTCCACTACTTTTCTTTTTCTTGGACTTCTCATCTTCATCCTCATCATCGTCCTCATCTTCATCCTGCTGTTTCTTTTTCTTTCCAGCAGATTTCTTCTTATTAGCAGAAGAGTCTTTCTTCTTTCCACCAGCAGACTTTTTAGATTTTTTCTCTTTCTCTTCCTCTTCTTCCTCTTTCTCTTCTTCATCACCATCAGTTTCATCTACACCATAAAGAAGCTTCTCAATTTCCTCATAGGATTTGATATTGAGTAGAGAATCAAGATCGAATACATCATCAAGAATATCCTCATCGTAATCATCTCGATCCTCAAACTCTATCTTGCGTGTCTCAAAGAATTCATTGCTGCCAAGTTTTTTCTTTCTGAATGCAACGGAAAGCGTCTTTCCACCACTAAGCTCTGCAAAGTCTGCTAACTCATCTTCACCCTCATGAATCTCTTCATCCAAAGCCTTTCCAAAGAGATGATAGCTGATGTCAAGAAGCTGTACTCCCTTGTCTTGATCATCAAGATCAATCACATTGTACAGTTCTCTTTCCTTAGCCTTCATGTCTTTGGCAAGAGCAACATCATCATCTTCTCCACTGTTGAATAATTCCTTCACATGTTCACATACAGGACATTTCTGTTTGATTGTCTTGGGACAAAGAACAGCATTGTTATCAGGACCAACATTGAAATGAGCAAAGTAAGTACGTTGATACCAGAGATCTCCCTTACTTGCTTCTGGATGATTATCAACAGTAACCTTGTATGGGATAACATCCCAATTATAGGGACCTTTGTTCTTTGGTTTAACTATGTTTGCTCCTTCAGGCAGTGCAAGTAAAGAATTACCCCCACGATTCATGTTTTTCTCTGCCTTCTGCTTCGCCTTTTCTCTCATGCTACTCTTCTTCTTCGCCATGCTCATTTCCTCCTTTTAGATTTTTGGAAATCATTGTGTGAAAGCTTTCTTTTTTAGATCTGTTCTTTGCGTCATGATAAGACTTGCTTACCATATAAGTAGCTGTGGGAATCACTAAGAAAATCACAACTAAAGCAAAGAAAATCCACCCAAACAACGTAAAATTACTCATTTCTTTTTTCTCCTATTCTTAATTTTTTCTTTTGCTCCTTTTTTGTTTTGCTCAATCTTATTCTTGTATTCCCAGGACAGATTTCTAGGTTCTTCTGGAGTTGAAAAGTACTGTTGATTGAGCAGTTTCACTAATTGCTCTAGAGCAGATTTTCTTTGCTCCATAGCAGCAACGCATGAGTAAAGTTTGTTGGATAAATCTTGTGCTTTATTCATCTCGTCTCTTTTCGCAAAGAATTCTTCTACAGCTTCTTGATACCTTTCGTCAAGCAAAATTGCTGATTGCACCACTGATTCAGTAACTTTTTTAATGTCATAAGATTCAGGATCTCTACGAACATCCAAATCCAACTCAGCTTTCACCTGTTCTATCGTTTCCTTAGCTCTGTCCACCTCCAATTTTAAATCATTCTTTTGTTTTAGAGCAGTATTCAAAGCTTCTGAATATTTATAGTATAAATCAGACTGCTCTACCCAATTCACATCTAAGGAATCGGGATCAATTTGTTTGTCGATATGGATTTCTTCAAATAATTCTTTCATTGTTAGCCCCCTTTGTTATAAACGCTGCTTATGCAAACAACATAGACAAAAAGTTAAAATTTTTAACAAAAAAATTAACTATTAAGTTCTGTATGCGCTTCAAATATGCACCTTACCAATTCATTCTTAGCGTCTATGTTAAAAAATGGTTCTTTCAGAGCATCTAAAACAATAAATGCTTCTGTCTTTCCATTCAGAAGAACACTAGCAAAGTATCCTCTAACTGCTCTGCGTACTGCTTCTGGTTCTTCATTCAATGCTTTCAGAATTTGAGCAACTTCTTTCCAAGATCTTTTCTCAATCAATGCTCTACAAAGAGCAATGCTTTGTTCTCTTTTTTCTGCTTCCTGTTTTGCTGCATCCAACATTTCTTCTTCATCAAGATTAATTATCTTCTCAAAAATCTTGATTGCATCTCTTGGATGTCCTAAAGAATCTCTTGCTATTTGTAATAAAACTTTCTTTGGAACAGTAACATTTTCTTGTTCAGCAACATATTTTATAAGATCAGCTATTTGTTTTTCAGATAGTGCCTGTACTTGATAATGGATACATCTGCTTTTAATTGTTTTCAGCAGATTTTGAGGATCAGTAGTGCAGAGAAAGAAATAGACATGACTTGGAGGCTCTTCCAATGCTTTCAGCAGAGCTGATTGTGCTTCATTTTTCTCACTAGCTCCCCCTTTACCCAGTAATGAAACCTCATCCAATATATAAACTTTGGAACTGCCTTTCATGGGCTTTGTGCCCATTGTTCTTCTGATCTCACGAATAGAATCTATACCTCTGAAATCAGCAACATCAATTTCTCTCAGATCAAATTGAGAACAGTTCAATCTATCAGCAAACATTCTAGCTATGGAAGTTTTTCCTGAGCCATGAGGTCCATACAGTAATACTTGCTGCGGTATTTTTCCTGAATCAAGTAAAGGTTTGAGTGTCTTTTTCAGAATTGAATTTCCAAATAACTGATCAATAGTTTTTGGTCTGTATTTATTGGCAAGATCAACTGAGTGTTCCACTGATTTTCTTTTTCTCCTAGTCATGTATTTCCCCTAATTGATATAGGTTAGAACTTTATCCATATTAAACCAAGTTCCATTTAGTTCAGAAGCTTCAACTTCAATTTCCATAGGAACATTTATGAATGTCCAATTCTTTCTAAGATCATGCACCATTATTTCTTTCAGAAGCTCAAGATAATCATCATATTCTTCTTTAGGAACATCAGCTATTATTTCATCATGCACCTGGAAAATAATTTTTGTTTTCATATTTTTCTTTTTTAGTGCTTTCTGTAATTCAATAGTGCTTCGCAGCAGACAATGAAAACAAGCACCTTGGATGGGGTAGTTAATAGTTTCATTTCTTCCCATTACCCCCTGACAAACAAATCCAGTAAGAATAGTGACAAAACCATTATTCAAATAAAATTTATATTGATTATCCCTCCATTTTTTGTATACAGGAAAACGATTTTCCCACATATCTTTTTCAATATTCTTCACATGATTTTCAAACTGCTTAAAATTCTTAATTCCTTTGTTTATCAAGTGCTTTCCAAGATGAACATCACCACGAATTATTGGACCTTTCTTTGGATTGATTTTGCTTCCTCTAAACTGCACCCATTCCCACAAAGACACAGCATTATTTCCATAGTAGTCACCATAAAACTGAGGAAATGTGAATCCATTCTTAGTTGCTTTTCTTAGAAGTTTTTCTCCAGCAATACTCTGATCAATATCAGGAAGCTTAAATAACAATGCACAGAAATCAGAGTGCATATCTGCTGATTCAGGATTGCTCAGATATTCATACATTGTTGGATCATTAGTATGCCACTGTGACCCTTTAACCTCAATTCCTCCATAATCCGCTGCTACTAGATAATGATTCTTTCTTGAAATGAATCCTTTTCTGATTACTTCTCCTGCTTCTGGATCTCTTGTGGGCTGATTTTGGACATTTGGGAAACGGGAACTTGATCTCATTGTTCTTGCTGTATGCAGATTCATAAATGGGTGCAAATATCCATTGCATGTTTCTTTCAGCAATCCTTTCAAGTAAGTATTTTTTATCTTATACCATTTTCTATATTTAAGAATTTCATCTGCTACTTCCAAGTTCAATGCTTGTAGTGCTTCATGATCTACTGAGGGATTTCCAGAATCAGTAAACTTTTTTGGAGTGTATTTTAGTTTGTTGAAAATAATGTCTGAAAGCTGATCATCTGATCTAATACTGAAAGAGTTTCCATACTCTTTTCTCCAAAGCTTTATTTCTTCAAATTTATCCAGATAGTCTTCTTGTTGACTGAGCATTTTCCCATGTCTTTTGAATTCATTTTTTATGTGTTTGACATCCATCTTTATTCCATTCTGATGAATCTCACTAAAGGTAAGTGCTCCTTCATGAATTAAGTCGTATCCTCTCTTTTCTACAGGCACTATCTGCATTTGATTACCTCTCTATAAAGTATTGTGGAGTTAATTCTTGTGCTTTAGGATTTATATTTGTGTCGTAATATCTTTTATAGGGAAGTCCTAATCTCTCCATCTGAGAGATAGCTAGTCTGAACTCAAGCATAGAGTCCATTCCATTATAAATAAGCAGTTCTTTGAGATCAGCTTTGTTGATTTCATTCAAGTCATTTCCTCTTCCCTCCTGACTTTTCAGAAATTTCTTTATGTGCTGATCATATTGTTCAACTCCAAAATTTACATACGATTGATACTCTAATGAAGTAATTCCTTTTCTGTTATCCAAAACATGCGCTCCAAGCATCGTGTCAAAGAACCATCCATTAACACTCATTCCTAACTTTACATTTGACCAATTGTTTTCAAATGCCATATTTGCTGCAATCTTTTTTATATCGTATGCAGCTAAAAATCTTGCAAACAATGTAAGAAATTCTGAATCATTAAACATTGGAAAAGCTACAGCACTATGAGGATCTGTGCTGATTGAACATGTTCTTATAAATTGATCTGAATGCTGAGGTTTTAATCCTGATGTTTCATAATCAAAAGCTGCTAAGAATTTGTGTTCAGTTGAATACAGCAATTTTTTCAGATACAAAATCACATCATCAGGATGCTTTAAAATTGTTATCTTCTCTCGCTCATCATCATTTATATATGATGGCAAGGGAACATCAAGCATTTTTACTGCATGATCTAGATCATCTTTAAATATTTTTGGAACTATGTCTGGAGTAGTCTCTCTCATTACATAGCTTGGATGAAAAGTAGGACAAATCCAACACTGATATTCTCTATCAGGAACAATAAATCCTCTCATTGCTGTTATGGAAGACCAATCATGATCAAATTTGTTGTGAATAAGTGAATATAAAGCATTATCTCCTAATGCTATAATCACATGAGGTTTAAATTCTTCAATGGTTTTTCTTAGATTAGGATGACAGCACTTGATCTGCGTTCTTGTTGGTTTCTTATCGTTGTAAGGAAAACAAGCATTCGCATTAGTTTTTAATCCATCATTTAATTCTACTCCTAAACTTCTTAATGTCTTTTGATAATATGTTCCAGCAGGACCAATCAGTTGTTCGTTTTTTCTATCCTCCATTTTCCCAGGGGCTTGAGCAACATGAAGTATTTTGAGTTTCCCTTTTCCCTTGGGAGTCATTTGTGGACTGCTGCAAGTGAGATTTAGTTTACATTTTTTGCAATGTGCTGTGTTATTTTGTTGAATTTTCTTTGAGGCTATCTCTGACGATCTGAAAAATCCTTTTTTAGCCATGAATCACCTATAATGTTTATCATCTGCATCATAAACTGTTTTAGCTATTTGCTTTACCTTATCATCAGAAACATTAACTCCTGTCCAAATAAATAGATCTTTTATTGACTGTGCTGGATGATGAAATAAATGACTTGTAGAAACAACATAGAAATTTTCGACAAAAATTAAACTAGAAAAAATATAATAAATTTGTTTGCACAAATCACTTTCTGCATTTTGTTTTTTGCTGTGATTGTTTTTGTATTTAGAGGCACAAATAGGATAGTGCTCTCTGATAGTAATAACTAATTTTGTATCATATCCTAAATCGTATAGCTTAGTATATATTGATGGTATGTCGGGCCATTTCTGTGCATGAGGAACACTTCTTCTGAATACAATATCCTTGTTCGGCCAAAAGAAACCATTTGTTCTTTTAATCAATTTATCCAATTCTTGATCATGTCCCGTGTCTCCATAAAATCCAATTTCAACAAACAGTCTAGTGATCAATCTTGTTCCAGACGATTCAGGTCCAATAACAAATACTGCTTTGTTCGGCATTCATTCCCCCATTTAGAATGGTGTTTCCTCATTATCTAGTTGAATCAAATGCAATGAATTCTCCGTTTGAAAAAACAGAGAATTTTCTACTATTGATATTTCATTTGTGATTTTCAAAACATCCTTCAAGAATTCTGTATTCAGAGAGAAATATAATTCAGCATCAAAATCAATCTTAGCTTTTTCCTTAAACCACCCTTGATTGTTATGCGTGATTATTTGAAACTTTTTGTTATTGATTTGGACATATAATACTTTTTCTTGAGATGTTATATCCTTACTAAAAATATCTGCCCTATCAATTATTTCTTGTGTATCTTTTGGAAACTTGATTACTTTTCCTTTGTCTTCAGGAATAAACTGTTCCAAATCTACATAAGATTCATTGTATAATCTTGTGGAGAGAAAGACATCATCATCAGTCTTGAAATGTATCCAAGAATCATCTGCGTAAATCTTAGTAAGATTCTCCTTACATATTTCCAATAGATTTTTTGCAGGAACAAGTATGTCGAAATCAAATTCTTGTTCCAAAGTACATATTGTGATTCTATCATTATCACAAGACTCAATTTTGTTATTGTAGATATGAACACAAGTTAGCAGAGGTTCATGTAGTGATGTGCTTGCAGTTAGACAAGCAAGTTTAGCTGCATTGGAGAAGTCGTCTTCCAGCTTGGAGAGCTTGCTAGGAAGCTCAATCTCGTCAATTGGTATGCGTATGTCTGTGTCTACAGCTATGCCAGAGGAGAATCGCTTTCCTTTGATCTTCAGCTCTTTATCGTCTTGCTCGATCTTCAGTTCATCATCCTTTACTTTATGCAAAAGCTTCAATAGAGGATCAGCTTCAATAGCTCCAACAATATCAAGCTCAGTCTCAGTCATAGCAAAGATTTCATCATTGTATGTCAAAACTTTTCCATCTTTGAAAATGAATGATGTACTTTGTTCAATAAGATCCTTTGTTGCGAGTCCTTTTTTTACGCTTTCTAGATCTTGGATTAGCTTCTTTCTGTTGACTGTCAT